>USIB01000016.1 GCA_900554615.1 uncultured Mycoplasmatota bacterium
ATTATATAGGATATAATATTAAAAATCAATGGTTATATAATAATTTTAATAATTTGTGTTTAAATTAATTTAAATGTATAGTTGTAAATGATGTGAGACCAAAAATCTAAAAAGTCTGCATAAGACATCTTTTCTTTTAATTGAGTTTTAGTTCCATTATAGTAAAAGTCATTATATGCTTTGGCACCCTCCTTAAATGCTTCCGACTTTGTTGGATAACCAGACTTTGTTATCCATTTTCTAGTTCCCTCAACTGTTGCAATTTCAAAACGGTATTCATATACCTTTCCACGTTTTCTAACGCTTACCATAATTATCTCTCCTTCACTAATTCATTTAGTGAACGAAAAAATGCCAACATTTACGAATGCTGACATTTATATAACTTTGTCCACAATATATGTCCACGTAGATAATCCCTTAATTTATATAGGTTTTATCAATTCTTGTTCACAAATTTATATTTATGTGGACAAGATGTGGACATTTTGTCATCTGTGGACAATTTCTTTAATTCTTTATTTTTTACAAACCCTTATTTTATAAGGTATTGCGAATTATTTTCCACAGCAGTTCTTATATTTCTTACCACTTCCACATGGACATGGATCGTTTCTGCCAACTTTAGTACTTTTCTTTTGTACTTTAGCATGGTCTTTACTATCATTAGTAATTGCATTCTTTGCTACTTGTTTTCTTTCAATATTTTGTCTAATTTCAGATTTTAATAGATAAATACTAATATCCCTATTAATTTTAGCAATCATTTCATCAAATAATTGATATCCTTCCATTGTATATGCCTGAAGAGGACTAGTATTAGCATAACCTCTAAGACCAATACCATCTCTTAAGTGACTCATCGTGGAAATATGTTCCATCCAGTAATTATCAATAACCCTAAGAGAAATAGCCTTTTCAAACTCATCTCTAACTTCTTCTGGAATATCTTCTAATTTTTCTTCATAATCCTTTAGAGTATTTTCATATATCAAATCAATAACTTCACTAGGATGCTTACCATTAACCTCTGGTAAAGTAAGTCTATATTTTCTAAGTAAGTTTTCATTTACAGCTTCAAGTATTTCACTATAATCATTTTCTTTTAGTTTATTACTCTCCACTAAATGTGAATTAACAATATCACTAATATATTCCTTAAAACCATTAAGAACTGTTTCATGAATAGAATCATTATCTAATATTTCGTTTCTCTTACCATAGATAATTTCTCTTTGATTATTCATAACATCATCATAGTTAAGAAGTTGTTTTCTTATATCAAAGTTATTACCCTCAACTTTTCTTTGAGCAGATTCAACAGTTTTAGAGAACATCTTATTTTGAATAGCCATATCCCCAGTAAAACCTAGATTCTTAAGCATATCCTTATATCTATCAGAACCGAATCTAACAAGAAGGTCATCTTCAAATGATACAAAGAATTGTGTAAAACCAGGATCTCCTTGTCTACCACTTCTACCTCTTAACTGATTATCAATTCTTCTAGATTCATGCCTTTCACTACCGATAACACATAAACCACCTAGTTCTTTAACACCTTCACCAAGTTTAATATCAGTGCCACGACCAGCCATATTCGTAGCAATAGTAACAGCACCTTTTTCACCAGCATGAGCAATAATTTCAGCCTCTCTAGCATGGTTCTTAGCATTTAATACTTCATGAGGAATCTTCTTTTTAGTAAGCATCTTACTAAGTAATTCGGAAGTTTCAATAGCAATAGTACCAACTAGTACTGGTTGACCAGTAGCATGTCTATCTTCAATTTCTTTTATAATAGCATTATACTTACCTTCCTTACCAGGATATAGTAAGTCAGTAGCGTCTTCCCTAATAACAGGCTTATTCGTAGGGATTTGAATAACAAACATATTATAAATATTTCTAAATTCTTCTTCTTCAGTCTTCGCAGTACCTGTCATACCAGCAATTTTATTATACATTCTAAAGTAGTTTTGGAAAGTAATCGTAGCAAGAGTTTTAGTTTCTTGTTGAATCTTAACACCTTCCTTAGCCTCAATAGCCTGATGAAGTCCGTCAGAGAAGGCTCTACCTTTCATAAGTCTACCAGTAAATTGGTCTACGATAACAACTTCACCATCTTGTACAACGTAGTCAACATCTAAACTCATAGCATAATTAGCCTTAAGAGCTTGATTAATATGATGTACTAAAGCTGTATTATTAATATCATATAAATTATCTAAATGAAAATGTTCTTCAGCCTTTCTACTACCTTCGTCAGTTAAACTAACAGCCTTAGATTTTTCATCCATAATGTAATCTTCATTTTCTTTTAAACTTTTAACATATCTATCAGCATCAATATATAGATTAGCGGACTGCATAACTCCACCAGATATAATAAGAGGAGTTCTAGCTTCATCTATTAAGATAGAGTCAACTTCATCGACAATACAATAGTTAAGTGGTCTTTGTACTCTATTTTCTTTTTTAACAACCATGTTATCTCTTAAGTAGTCGAAACCAAGTTCATTATTAGTACTATATAAAATATCACAGTTATAAGCTTCTTGTTTTTCTTTAAAAGAAAGTTCTCTTAAGTTAAGACCTACAGTAAGACCTAAGAACTTAAATATACTACCCATCCATTCAGAATCTCTAGTAGACAAAAATTCATTAACTGTAACGATATGAACACCTTTTCCAGTTAAAGCATTTAAATAAGCAGGAAGTACACAAGTAAGAGTTTTACCTTCACCAGTTTTCATTTCTGCAATATTACCATAATGAATAGCAAGGCCACCAAGTAATTGACAGTAGAACGGTTTCATTCCAAGACATCTATAAGCTGCTTCTCTTGCAACAGCAAAAGCCTCAACTAAGATATCATCAAGAGTTTCTCCATCCTCTAATCTTTTCTTAAATTTATCAGTATAACTAGCAAGTTTTTTATCAGATAATTTACTCATTTCTTCATCAAGAGCATCTATTTGATCTGCTAATTTACTAAATCTATATAATTCTTTATACTCATTATCAAATAATTTTTTAAGTGTTTTAAACATCAAATCATCTCCTAGATAATATTTTACTATATTTTAACTAAAAAAACTAGTAAATATTTAATATTTCCTTTATTTTATTGAAGTTTCACCTCCGTGCCTGTAGTCACTTTGGTGTTTTTGAAGCCTAAGGTCTTCAAAAAAGAGTTTTAAAGCCATAAGTCTTTAAAACTTTAAAGTTATTAACAGTATATGTTGATAGAAGTAAAATATATAATAAAACTATCCACAGCACTTGTGGATAGAATAATTATTTTTTTAATATTTTTTTCTTTTTCTTTTTATTATCATGTGATATTCTTTCTTTCATAATAATATTAAAATCAATAAAATTATCTTTGTTTTCAGTGTTTACTCTTCTTGTAAAGAAATGTGTACCTTGTCCTGAAATAACACCTATTTTGTAGCAGATATTATTATAACTAATTTTATAATACTGACCATGATAACAATTAAAAGCAGGTAAGGTATTTCTATTAGCATAGTCATCTATTATTTCGTATAAAAAATGTAAGTCTCCAATCATATCCATTTCTTCGTCTGTTATTCCTTCTTGAGAGTAGAACAAAATATCACTACTGAAACAAGGATTTTTTAAAGTAAATTGTTCAAGCCACAATAAATAACAATCACTATAAATTATTCTATTTATTTTTTCTTCTTCAATTTTAATTTTTAATTTATTTTCTTTTTTCCACTCATTAATTACTCTTTTTGGAATAGGCGAATTAAGCCAACTTTCCATTTCTTCTGCATTTGTCTTCATATCCATGATGAATCATCCTTTCAACTAATATTATAGCATAAAAAATCTTTTTAAAATAGTATTAAACTATATTTTCATTAACAATATATGTTGATAGAAGTAAAATATCAAACAAATTTATCAACAATATTTATGGATGTTCTAGTAGACAAAAAAAATATTATATGATATTATAAAAGAAACAAAGGAGGGTTTATGATTAATATTAATAGTGAAATGTTGGTATCTTCATTATTTGTACTTGGTTTTGATAGTGTTGATAGTATGTTATTCACATATACTTTAGGGAAACTATCATTAGATAATCATAAGTTAAACTTATTCGAGTTCAAAGATGATTTAACAACAAATACATTTAATAAATATGTTGACTATAATGGAATAACTTTTAAACTAAAAGAAGGCTATAGTTTAGATACTAATGTCTCTCCAATTGAGGGGCACAATTTTCCATTAAGATATGCACTTCAGACAAATAAAAAATTATTAGAATATTTACAAAATATTGATTTCAAAGAAATAGTTTCCAAAAAAATATCTACTATTGGATATGATAGGCTAGAAAGATTCGATTACATTTTTAGTAACAAAGAAAAACAAATCATACTTGAAATGTCAGAAACACAATCAATAACGAGTGCAAAAGTAAAAACTATATAAGAACTAAAAAATCTTATATAGTTTTATTCATATATTATATAATTAAAGTACCAACAATTACTATTGATACTTAAGTTAATTAACTTTACTATTTACTCTTAACTCTACTTTTAGGTTTATTTTGAAGTGATTTTACCATCTCAGAATAAACATCATTTTCTTTTATACCTTTACTTATTAACATATGATACATAGATTGGGTTTCTTCAAAAGTAAATGAAATAGGATTAATACCCTTATCTGTTAAATCCCATAGAATATCAAAGTTTCCAGTAGCACTAGATAATTCATCATAATAATTAAAGTTTGAATTATCTTTTTTTAGAATAAATGGGAAAAAATAAGAAAAAAGTAAAGTATCCTCGCCAGTCCTGACATTCTTACATATTAAACGGATTAGTTCAATAACATCAGTTTTGTCAGCAGTAGTAAAATTAGCCTTTTCTGCTCGTAAAAAATATAATAATTCTTTTTGATTATCTTTCATAACAATTTCGCTCCTTCTGGTGGAATATTTTAACATAACAATTTAAAAATGTCAAAAACAACTTTATCAACAATTACTGTTGATACATAAACTTCAAAAGAAAAAGTATCAACAAGAACTGTTGATACAATTAATTATTTAGTTTCAATTAAACCATAGTCTCCATCTTTTCTTTTATAAAGAACACAAGTTTTGTTAGTATCCATATCTTTATATACAAAGAATGAGTGACCAAGAAGTTCCATCTCTAAAATAGCCTCTTCTTCATCCATAGGTTTCATTTCAATATCTTTTCTTTTAACAATTTTTTCTTTAGCTTCCTCCTCCTCTTTTATATCAAAATCAAAGTTAAATTCTCTAACATTCTCTTTAACATTTCTATTTAATCTAGTTTTATTCTTTCTGATTTGTCTTTCTAATTTATCACTTACTAAGTCAATAGCAGCATATAAATCATCATTTTCTTCTTCACTCCTAAGAATGAATTTACTAGTAGGAATAGTAACTTCCACTATTTGTGAATTACCTCTTACTCTAGCAAGTACGTTAGCGGTAATATCATCGTCCTTAAAATATTTTTCAAGTCTTCCTAATTTAGTTTCAGTATAGTCTCTAATTGCATCGGTAATAATCATTTTATCACCACGAATATTGTATTTCATATCAACATCCTCCTCCTATAATTAAAGTATATCAGAAATAATTTAAAAATAAAATAGAAAAATGAAAATAACATAATTTAACATAATTTAAACATAATTTGAGTAAAACTAAGACCAAAGATTAGAGTTATATTCTCCTTTATCTACTAGTTTTCTAATAGATGCCTTAACATCAGGAGTATCTTCCCTATAAGTAACACCATGCCAACTAGCAGAAGTTCTGATAACTTTCATAGAAGCCTTACCTTCATTAATTAATTTGCTTACAACATCAGGAATTAAATATTCTGAAGTAAGTAAATTATCCTTATTATTAATAAAGAAATCACTAAATCCTTCTTCAATATAATCAAATATACTAGGAGTAAACAATAAATAATTCATACTAACAGTATCATCTTCTCCTACTACAAAACTATCACTACCATCAAGTGGATTAGCAATAATTTCATTGTTAACTCTTTCTACTTTACTCTCTGTAATAGATTTCAAATAGTCATTATCGTCTACATCACAAACACCTCTTTTAACAGAACCATTTTCCGTTAAAGTATTCGCTACCATATAGCCAATCATACCATATTTACTAGAAGTACTATCTGTAGTACTTAAAAAGTCATAAGCCTTTATAAATGCATCTCTACCATAGAAATCATCAGAATTAATCATAGCAAAAGGCTCATTAACAAAATTTTTAGCACATAATACAGCATGAGCAGTACCTAAAGGTTTAACTCTATCTTCAGGAATAGAAAATCCTTCTGGTAAATTATTCAATTCTTGAAAAGCATATTCAACCTTAATATGAGGCTCAACTCTCTTACCAATAGTTTCCTTAAATAATTCATAATTTTCTCTTTTGATAATAAAGACAATCTTATTAAATCCAGCCTTTATAGCATCATAAACAGAATAATCAATAATAAATTCATCACTAGGACCCATTGGCTCTATCTGTTTTAAACCTCCAAATCTACTACCCATACCAGCAGCTAAAATAACTAAAGTAACATCTTTTTTCATAATTTCCTCTCTTTCTTAAATGTTCACCTTATATTCTTTTATAACTAAATTATATCAAATAAAATGATAAAAGTGAAGACTATACGACAAAAACAAAAAAAATGGTACACAGAGTGTATACCATTTAAATTATTTATATTGAGACATATATGTATTATATTTCTTCTCTAACACAGTATCAGAAAACTTAAGACCTGCTTCCTCTCTCATTTTATCTAGAGCAATATAAGAAATATTTTTATCACTTGATTGTTTTTCACTAACTAAAGAATCAATAATTTCTTCTTTAACATCATCAAGACTAGGTTTTTCTTTTTGGTCTATTCTATAGATAACATGGTAACCATAAGAAGTTTTAACAGGCTCTTTACTATAACTATTATCATCTAGTTTTTGCATAGCCTCCATATAAGCAGACTCAAGATTAGCATTATAAGATTTATAACCTAATTCCTCATAAGTAATTTGGTCTTTATATTCCTCTTTAACATCATCAAAAGACTTACCATTATTTAATTTAGAAATAATTTCTTTTGCTAAATCTTCAGCCTTTTTCTTATCTTCGTCGCTAGCGGAACTATCAACTTTTACTAAGATATGTTTAGTATTAATATCACCATATACATTATCATTATAATATTTTTCTACATCTTTATCAGAAATTAAAGTCTTAATATAATCCTTAGCATAAGTATTTCTTCTATATTGAAGTCTTAAATATTCTAAGAAAGCCTTTTCACTACCAAAACCATTATTTGATAAGAAAGTTTCTTTATCCATTTGATAGTATTGTTCGTAGGCAGTATAATAATTTTGTGCTTGACTCTTCAACTCATCATTCATATCGTCAGTTTCAGGATATTTCTCTTCAAGAATTTTATTATCAATTTTATCAAGTAATGAACTAATAGAGTATAATTCTTTCATATCTTCATATAAGTCGTCAGCGGTAACTGTATAACCATCAATTTCTGCTACTGGTTGTGTTCCATCTTTTAGAGTAGCAATTCTATCAGGCCATATAATAATAACTACTAGTATAGTGATAAGTATTCCACCAACTGCTCCATAAATAGCAAGTCTATATTTGTCAAAGAACTCTAACATTTTAAATACTTTATCATCACTTACTTTGTTTACCTTTTTTTCTTCTTTCTTAGATTCTTTTTTAGGTGTATTTTTTACTACTTTTTCTTCTTTTACTACTACCTCTTTCTTTTCTTTTTTATTATTTTTTGTCTCTTGTTTTTTCTTTGCCATTTTTCATTCTCCTTTCAAAGATACATTAATATAATATCAAATCTAGGCTAAAATTACAAGATTATTTTGTAAATATGGGCAAATTACCATAATTTTTTAATTTCTTTTTTTATTGTTTCTAAAGTACAGCACACTTTTTTTATTTTTCCATAAAATATTGTGAATAGAAAAAAAGGAGGAATGTATTATGGGTAACTGTGGATGCGGTACTGGTTCTAGTGCTGCTATTGTATTAGTACTATTTATTCTATTAATAATCATACTAGGCGCTTGGATATAATTTAAAGGAGGTGCATTATAATGTCTGGAAATAGTTCTTGTAATAACACTTGTAGTCATAAAAGCAACAGCGGTCTATTAATTGTCATTGTATTATACATCTTACTTGCTATCATATTAGGAAATGCTTTCTTATATTAAAATATTTATATTAGAGAAACTATCTTCGGATAGTTTTTTCACATCAAAAAAAGTAGACAATCGCCTACTTTAATTTATCATACACTTCTTCAATAGATAACTTCTCCTCATTATGATACTTAGGAATTAAATGTAAATGATAATGTTTAACATCTTGACCAAGACCATTATTTTGAGCAAAAGTAATACCATCACAATTTAGTCTTTCTTTTAATCTATTTGCTATAACCTTAGCAGTTTCCAAAACATGATTAAGTACCTCTTTATCAATATCAAAGAAATCTTGATAATGTTCTTTAGGCACAATTAGACAGTGGCCAGTACTATGAGGATTAACATCTAAAAATACTTTTACAACATCATCTTCATATATCGTATATGATGGTATTTCATTATTAATAATTTTACAAAATATATCCATATTAGGTTACCTCCACTATAAGTATATCAAAAAAAAGAAAATAAATAAATATTTTCTTAAGTGAATATCTGCGAATATTCTATTATAATTATGTAACTACTTACCATTTTTTATACAAATAATATTAATTTTAATTCTTAATTTTGCTAAATATCTTAACAGTATCATAAAGGCCATTAAACTTCTTATTCCAATTATTCTTAATTTCCTTAATCAAAGTATCACGAATAACCTTAGTATCCTCTTCATCCTTCTCAAAATAATCATAGTATAAATACTTCAAATTAATATCATTCTTCTCACTATTAATATACTTAATTAAAAAGTCCCTTTTTTCTCTAACACCTCTAGTAATATTATCCCTTTTAACCTTTGTATGTTTAATAATAGGAATACAATAAACTTCATCATCACCAATCTCATCTAGTACCTCCTCCTCTTCATCAAGAGTAAGGCTACTTCTTTTAACTAAATTACCATTCTCATTAAACATAAGAGCCATTACTTCTTTCTCATTAGAAATAAGAAGAGAAGGACCAAGTTTACTTCTGGTATAAGTATAAGTTTTATCTCTAATAACATTAATAAAATCTTTACTAACAGAAACATTATCATACTTCATAATATTAAAACATTCATTATCCACTAGAAACAGAGGAATCTTTTTAACATTAATAATGCTATCCTTTCTATCCCATTCATAAAAAGAATAATACTCCTTATTAAAATTAAGTACAATATCATAAATATAATTCATTCTTATCTTCTCCTTTAATAGTCATTGATAAAATCATCATAATAAGACCAATAATACTAAAATAACATTCAAATCTTCTAACAATAAAATTAACATAATTCAAAAAATTATACCCCATAGACATCAAATTAAGATATAAAATAATAAAACTACATCCAATAACCATAAAACCAAATCCAAGTAAAAAGAAAAAAACTCTTACCATAATATCCCTCATTTAAACATATTCAAATAAATAGATATTATTAAGAGTTTTTACTTACTCAATTTCGTTATTATTTTTAATTTCTACTCTACTAATAGAATCAAATCTTTTAGTAATCTTATCGGTGGTAACATGAATACTTTCAATATCTTTATTAACAGTTTCTATACTTCTAGATAACTTATCCCATCTATCTTTATACCTACTAAATTCAACACCTAACTTATTAAGTTCATCATGAATTATACTAGTATATTTATCTCTTTCCATATTCTTAAGAAGAACTTCAATAACAGTAAATGTACTAATTAATGTCGTAGGAGAACATATCCATACTCTTTTTCTATGAGCATATTCAACTAAATCACTATGATAAGCATTAATTTCAGCGAATAAAGCCTCAGCAGGTAAGAACATAATAGCTTGATCTGAAGTAATACCAGGAATAATATATTTAGAACTAATAGCATCAATATGTTTTTTAACATCAGCCTTAAATTCTTTTTCCGCAGCAGTTCTCTCTAGTGGAGAAAGATTCTTATCAACCATTTTTTGATAGTGTTCTAAAGGAAACTTTGAATCAATAGCAACAGTACCTAATGGTTCGGGAGCAAATATTACTGCATCCGCAATAGTGGTATTAGGAAAAGTATACTGAAGTCTATATACATTATCATTTCTTTCACCAAATATACTAACAAGAATATGCTTAAGATTAATTTCACCAAATATACCACGACTCTTTTTATCAGTTAAAATACTTTGAAGAGAAACAATATCAGTAGATAAAGTATCAATTTTCTTTTGTGCTTCATCTATTCTAGATAATCTTTCTAATATATTAGTAAATGTTTTATTAGTCTTAGCAAAATTATCATCTAATCTTTCATTAACTTTATCATTAATTTGACTAAGTTTCTTTTCCATTCTTTCATTTAATCCATTAAAATTATCATTCATTGTTTTCATTATATCTATTTGAAAACTAGATAACTCTTTAACAGTAGTAGTTTCTAAATTACCAAGTCTTTCAGTAATTTTTCCTTCATTAACATTCTTACTAATTGCTATAATAACTAAGATAATTACTACAATAAGTAGTCCTATAATTATATAATCTAACATTTTTATACCTCCATATTTCACATTTAAAGTATATCATATATTTAATATCAAGTAAATAGAAAATATAAAAAAATCAAACAAATGTATATAAAATATTATAGTGTTTAGTAAAGAGCTTATAATCTCTTTACTATCATTAAAGCCTAATGTCTTTAATGAAAAAATTGAAGCCTATAGTCTTCAATTTAAAGTTTATTTTTTTATTTCTTTTTTATCTTCAGTTGGAGGTTCCATATAATATTTATCAGGGTTATTCATTATTTCTTCTTTAATATTATAAGGACATTTTAGTTTATTTAAATCAAAATAATGGGGAAAAACAAGTCCATCAGCACTAGTAAGAGACCTTAAATCTATATCATAGCCAACATATTGAGGAAGAACAAGTCCATCAGCACTAGTAAGAGAACTTAAATTTATACTACTACCAACATATTGAGGAAGAACAAGTCCATCAGCATTAGTAAGATGACTTAAATCTATATAGCCACCAACATGTTGAGGAAGAACAAGTCCTTCAGCACTAGTAAGAGAATATAAAACTATATCGCGACCAACATGTTGAGGAAGAGCAAGTCCTTCAGCACTAGTAAGAGAGTCTAAAACTATACTACCACCAACATATTGAGGAAGAACAAGTCCTTCAGCACTAGCAAGATAACTTAAATCTATATTACCACCAACATACTGAGGAAGAACAAGTCCTTCAGCACTAGTAAGAGGCCTTAAATATATATTACCCGAAAGAGCTTTAAACTTTTCTGGATTATTTAGCCATTCTTCATGTGATAAAGCAACCTCTTCTTCTTTAACATTAAATATAAGACTATAATCTCTTCTTCCATTTCTTTTACTTTTAATTTCTTCTATTCTAGGATCTTTTTTATAGCCAAAACAATCAATTTTACTATTTACTTCATATAAAAACTTAAGTTCATCAAGAGTAAGTTCAATATTATTATTTACCTTTTTATCAATTAAAGTAAGTAATTTCATATCATGTTCTTTTTTTAGATATTTATCTTTATCAGGAAATTCTTTTAATTTTTCTTCAAGAATAGGCATCATTTCAGGTTCCATATTTTGATTATCTGCAATACCTCTAATCTCTCCAATTTTATCTTTACCATCCATTCTAATAGCAATTCTAGGTACTTTTGCTTCACCATTCTTATCTAATGAGTAATAAATATAAAAGTCTCCGCCTGCTAACTGACTCTTAGCAAAGTTCTCCCCAGCAGCAGTACACCAACCAGTATAATATCCTTGAAGTGAATTTCTTAAAATATTATAATCACTTCCTTGTTCATATTTAATCCATTTGCCATCAGTACTATTACCTTGATGTTCACCTTTTAAAAAGCTTTGCCTAATAACATACTCATATAAAAGTTTAAAATTACCAGTACTTAATGCTTGTTTAATATCTTCTTCGCTTTTTTTATCTTTAAGAAAATCTTCCATTAGTTTTAAAGTAGTAAAAATATATTCTCTTTCTACTGGAGGAAAAGGATATACAGTACTTTTATCTCTTTTATTAAATTTACCAGTTTTCTTATCATATTTGCCTAAATTCTGTAGTCCTTGAAATACCCAGTACTTTTCCCACATTTCATAAGATTTACTCTCTTCATCATATAAGAAATACTCAATCCACTTATCCAGAGTTTTCTTCTGGTCGTCGATAACTTCCTCAGTCATTCTCTTTTTATCTTCATTTGTTAATTCTATATTACCATAACCTCTTTCTCTAGCAAGTCTAACTTGGTTTTGAAAGTAAGCATCAGGTATATTTTCTAGTTTAATAACATATAAGTCATAGTAAAAACTTTTAAGTAATTTTTCTCCATTAACACTTTTGGTCTCAGATACCTTATTATGTAGGTCTTCAAGTCTTTCAAAATATTTTAGTAGTCTTTCTCTTTTTTTATCAGATACATTTGAAGCTCTAAGAACTCTATCACTATTATGTAAATTAGTATAAACTTTAGATATCATATCTAGCCAAGCATTTCTCATGTTATCATCCATAGTTATCACCTTTCTTAGTATAAATATATCACATTTAAAGATAATAATAAAGAAAATACTAATATTTTACATAATATTTTACAAAAAAACAATCCTAAATTAATAGGATTATTTAAGTAATTTACTAAAGTATTTATCTATTTCTTTTACTCTAGATTTAAATACAAACATATCAACTAATGCACTTACAGAGTATACAATAAGAATAATACCAATTAATGTTGTAATAACAAGAGCAGTATTTCCTGGATTAATAATTAATACTACACCACATATGATCATTAAGATAGAGGTAAATAAAGATAGAATATAACTATTATCAATATCTTTAATAATAAATGATATTCTAGAACTAAATGCACCACTTATAATAAAGAAAATACCTAAAACAATTGGTAAAATACTTTCAAAAATACTAGGATTTAAGAATACACAAATACCAAGTAAAAATGATAAAATACTATTTGTCATTTGGAATAAACAAAGAGCAGGATTAATACTAAAACTATCTATAAAACTATAAATACCATAGATAATCATAATAGTACCAATAACATAAGCAAAAGTATCAAGAGATGCTTTAGGCCATACTATAAGTAATACTCCTACTATCATAAATAAAACTGACAATATAATTGATAAATTAATGTACTCATTTATTTTCTTAATCATACTAACCATCCTTTCTAACAATATTATAACAAAATTAAAAAAAATTACAACATTATAAATAAAAATAGTTACATTTTTATATAACTATTTAATTATTAACTCCATGTCTTACTACTGGTGTGTCGCTAGTAATAGCCTTAAAAGAATACCCATTATCTTTACCATATCTAATAATGTCTCTTAAAGCATTAACAGTTCCTTTGTGGCTCGCAGAATCGTGCATAAGTACTATATTAGTCTTGCTATGAGATAAACCATTTATAACATTATTGTATATTTTACTACTATTACCACCATCACCACCAGCATCATTAGAATCAACATTCCAATCAAAATATACATATCCCTTATTAGTAACAGCATTAACAAGTCTAGACATAATACCATTATTATAATTTCTACTTATAGTATTAGAGCTACCTCCAGGAAATCTAATAAATTTACATCTAATACCAATAGAATTATAAACACTATCACTAACAGTATTTAAATCATTAAAGTAATTTTCTTCACTAGCATATACATAACTATATTTATGACTAGAAGTATGTAAAGCAATTGTGTGTCCACTATTGTAGGCTCTCTTTACATATTCACCACCACTAGTTACAAAGAAAGTTGCTTTAATACCTTCTTCATCTAAAATATCTAAAATTTCTTTTGTCAAATAACTAGGTCCATCATCAAATGTTAAATAAATACTACCATTTCCATAATAACTTGGTCTTTCTCTGACGGTAATTTTTCTATCTACTGAAGCTTCATTACCACTATTATCTACTACCTTATAGTTAATAGTGTAAGTTCCAACTCTATTAGTATCAACAGTACCTGTTACAATAACCTTATCAGTGATATCACCATCACATTTATCAATCGCCGTATATCCTTTTTCAATATATTTACTATTTTTATAAATAACAATATTATCATCACCTATTAAAGTAAATGAAGGCTCTTCTTTATCTTCAAATATAATACTTCTTCTAATTTCATTTTTATTACCTGAACTATCTTTAACACTATAAATAATAAAATTACCATTCTTTTCTATATTAACCTTATCAGTAATGTCACCATCGTAATCATCACTCGCCGTATATCCTTCTTCATCATAATTTTTATTAGGGCAAACATAACTTGGGTTATTTCCTTTTAATTCAACTTCTGGTTTTACATTATCGACAACTTTAATATCAAAAACTTTATTATATCTATAAAATAAATATCTAACTTTTACTGTAACTTGATAATTTCCAAGTACTTTTTTATCTATATTATCACTAATTTTAATATACTTACTTATGTCTCTTATAGTGTTATAAGCTTTTATATTATATGTATCATTACTATTATAACCAATTGTATCTTTATCAATATTAATATTAGGTAATAATAAAGAACATATAAGTAAAATTACTGAAATAACTATAGAGATAATTATTGTCTTTTTAAACTTCATACTATCTACTTCCATATCAAATTTCATTATATCATTACTATAAAAAAAATACTATTCCAAAACAGTATTTTTATCTGGCTTTACATTCTTTTTGTAAATAGTAACTTTATAATTATTATCAATCGTAGCTAAAAGAATATTATCATAATTATCATAACCATTAACTTTAAGTTCATGATCTAACCATTCTTTGTCCTTATTAATCGCCGCCATATTATTAACCATATACTTACCATCAATAATACCATTTACAGTAAGTCCTTCATTACTACATTTAATTTTCATATCTCTTTTAGTCGCGGGTTTTTCTTTTTCTTTAGGAAGAAAACTAATATTACCATTAACCTCCATAAGGGAATAATCAATTTCATCTAAATTAAAATAACCATTTTCTCTTGCTTCCATCAGAAGGTCATTGACATCAATTTTCGCTTTCCTTAAACCTGATTCAATAATTTTACCTTTTTCCACAAGAACTGTGGGTACACCAATAAAAAATCTTCTTGCTAGAATACTTTTCATAGATACAAATGAAATTATATAGGAGATACCACCATATATAAATAGTGCTGCTATTCCCGCAATCATATCCTTTTCAATATCTAAAGAAATATCTGCAGCAATAGAACCAATCGTAATACCAACAACATAGTCAAAAAAATTAAGTTCAGATATCTGTTTCTTTCCCATCATCTTAGTAATAAAGAAAAGAATAATAAGAACAAGTATCGTTCTAAAACAAATATTAAGAAAATCACTCATAATAAAACACCTCATAATTAGTATGAAGTGTAAAAATAATTATATACCTTTAATATTATTAATAATCACAGAAATAACAAATAAACAAATAATAAGTATATAGTATTTACTAAAAATATAAAGTACTAACTTATTACCTTTATCACTACCTATTATAACATCTCTAATTAAGAGAATAATATAAACAGCACATAAAATAAATAAAGGTATACCAAGAATGTTGTATTTAAAAGCATTAATAAAGTCTAAATTAAGAATAGATCTAAAAGACCTAGTTAAACCACATCCAGGGCAAGAAATATGGAATATCTTCTTAAAAAGACATTCCACATTAAACTTTCCAGTAATTATTATAAAAATAAATAAAGTACCAGAAAGCAAAATAATTAAATTAATAATTCTTTTTTTCATTAGTCTCTTAAAGTATTACCATCAGCATCTTTATAGTCATTACTAGAAAGAATCATAATTCCCTCAATAAGTCCCCATATAGCGGACACAGGACTTAAGATACCGCAAGATAAAACAGTGATTAAAAGTTGAGCAACTGCTTTACCTGTAAAACCAAGGTAAAAGTTATGAACACCAAAGGCACCTAAGAAAATACCAAATAGCCCAGCAGCAAGTTTAGATTTAGCATTAGGGTCACTTGAAGTAGCACTCTTTTTAACTCTAACACCACAATTTAAACAAATATCTTGTTCATCAGTTAATTCCTTTCCACAATTAGAACAATACTTAGCCATAAATATAACCTCCTTTTTATAAACTAACCATTAATTTTATTTAAAATAATATCTAACATTTCTTTTTCTTTAAGAAGAGCTTCTCTATCTTTATTAACAATTGCTTTAGGAGCCTTCTCAACATAATTACTATTACTAAGAAGTTTCTCTCTTCTTGCAATTGAAGCTTCTAAGCTTTCTTTTTCTTTAAGAAGTTTTTCTTTTTCTTCTTCTAAACTCTTACTATTATCATATATAATAGAAGCCTTCATACCAGCATATTCTATTTTTATACCATTACCATCTTCTAAAGAAAACTTATCACTTAATTTTAGCATATTAATAATAATGTCTTTAGAAGTCTCATCATCAATATCAATATATACCTTATACTCTCCAATATTACCAAGTTCAGCCTTTTTATTTCTAAACATTGTAATAAATTCAAGTACATTATCAATATTAGTGGTAAATACCTCTTTCTTATTATATACAGGATACTTACTAATCATAATAGATTCTGCTTCTTTAATAGGCATCATACCATATATTTCTTCAGTAACATAAGGCATAAATGGATGAAGCATTTTTAAAATATCCGTAAGAACTCTAACAAGTACACTCTTCGTAGTATTATCATTATAGAACTTAGATAACTCAATATACTTGTCGCAGAAGTCTCCCCATACAAAATCATATAGCGTATTACCAACGATATGGAAATCATATTTATCCATACTCTTAGTAACATCTTTAATCGTAGTATTTAACCTATTTAAAATCCACTTATCTTCTTCTTTTAAATTATCAAGAGTATAATCTTCCTCTTTAAAGTCTTCTAGTTTCATTAAAACAAATCTTGAAGCATTCCAAATCTTATTAATAAAGTTCCAAGTAGACTTAACTTTTTCTTCATCATATCTTAAATCCATACCAGGAGCAGTATTCGTAGTTAAAAAGAATCTTAAAGAGTCAGCACCATACATATCAATAACATCCATAGGATCAATACCATTACCTAGACTCTTACTCATCTTTCTACCTTTTTTATCTCTGATAAGACCATGAATTAAACAATCTTTAAAAGGTCTTTCATTTAAGAACTCAAGTCCTTGGAAAGTCATTCTATTAACCCAGAAAGGAATAATATCATAACCAGTAACTAGTACATTATTAGGATAATATCTCTTAAGTAAGTCAGTATTATCAGGCCATCCTAATGTACTAAAAGGCCATAGTGCTGAAGAAAACCAAGTATCAAGTACATCATTATCTTGTACCCAACCTTCGCCTTTAGGCTCTTCCATACCAACATAAACTTCGTCACCCTTATACCAAGCAGGTATTCTGTGACCCCACCATAATTGTCTAGAGATACACCAATCATAAGTAATTTCCATCCAGTGATTCATTGTCTTTTCGTATCTAGGAGGAACAAAATTAACTTTCTTATCCTTATCCTTTTGATTTTCAAGAACTCTGTCCGCTAGCGGTCTCATCTTAACAAACCATTGTTTAGAAAGATAAGGCTCAATCATAACATCACTTCTCTCAGAGAAACCAACATTATGATTAATAGGCTCTATCTTAATAAGAAGTCCTTCACTATCTAAGTCCTTAATAACAGCATCTCTACATTCGAATCTGTCCATACCATTATATTTACCAGCATTCTCATTCATAGTGCCATTTGGATTCATAACGACAATTCTCTCTAGGTTATGTCTATTACCAACTTCAAAGTCATTAGGGTCATGAGCAGGAGTAATCTTAACAACACCAGTACCAAACTCCATATCAGCGTGTTCATCACCAATAATAGGAATAAGTTTATTAACTATTGGAAGCATAACATTCTTACCAATATATTTCTTATATCTATCATCTTCTGGGTTAACCGCAACAGCAGTATCACCAAATAAAGTCTCTGGTCTAGTTGTAGCAACCTCTAGATACTCATCAGTACCTTCAATCATATATTTAATGTGGTAGAAGGCTCCTTCTACATCTTTATAAATAACTTCTTCATTACTTAGAGCAGTCGTCGCCGCAGGGTCCCAGTTAATAATTCTCTCACCTCTATAGATAAGACCTTTGTTATATAAATCAACAAATACCTTTCTAACAGCATGAGATAAACCATCATCTAAAGTAAATCTTTCTTTATCATAATCAAGAGATAAACCAAGTTTTGCCCACTGACTATGAATATTTTCTGCATATTCTTCTTTCCAAGACCAAGCAACCTTAAGCCACTCTTCACGAGACATACTTCTAGGATTAATACCCTCACTTCTAAGTTTTTTATCTACTTTAGCCTGCGTAGCAATACCAGCATGGTCCATACCAGGAAGCCATAAAGCATCAAAGCCTTGCATTCTCTTATATCTAATAATAATATCCTGAATTGAAGTATCCCAAGCATGACCTAAATGTAGTTTACCAGTTACATTAGGAGGAGGAATAACAATACAATATGGCCCTTTACTTAAATCTCCTGACTTAAAATACCCATTTTCTTTCCAATTATCATATTTATCTTTTTCAACCATCAAGTGGTCATATTTTTTATCAAGCATTTACAACACCTATCCTTTTATCAATATAATTATTAAGAACAACCATAAGTTGTTTAAAGAACCCTTTTAATTCATCGTTATCAAAAGTTAAAGAATTAAATATCTTAGTAATATAATTGTTTTCTTTAAGTAAATAATAAGAATATTTATAATTAAAAGAGTACATTTTCGATAAAGTAACTAAGACTTCATCACTAGAGTTATCACTAACTTTTGGACTAATAGTTTTAAAACTCTTAAAATCATCATAGACGAGACTATTAGGATAACTTTTAATGACAGTATCTACATATGGATAATTGACAAATAGTCTAAAAGAATCCAAATTATGAGCATCTTTTATAATAGCACACATATGCCTACTTTTCTCATCAATATCAGCAGGAAATCCATTTTTATCATATGCAAATATAGCCATTTTTATAATATTATCATATTTAGTATCTTTACTAATCTCTCTAATTAACTTTTTATTAAATAAAACATCAATAGTTCTATTGTAAGCATCATTAATATCATCATCCATTTGGTAATTAGGAGTCTTAGAAAAGTTACCAATTTCATGAAACAAACCAATTAACTCACAGACGGCTACTTCTTCTGGAGAAAATATTCCAAGCCCAGTTGCAAGGTCCCTACAAATCTCCATAACCTTTAGAGAGTGAAAATATCTAGACTTAATATATGAATTATTCATATCATATTTTCTAACATATTGTTCAAATATTTTCATAATTCTTTCACTTTTCATAAAGAAACCTCCTTTTGTTAATATAAGTATATAATAAAATGATAGATTTTTCAAGTAAAATATCAATTTATTATTGTCGTCTCACACTAAAGTCGTTCGCCGTTTATGAAGCCATACGTCTTCATAAAGAAAGTAGAGCCAAAAAATATTTTGTCTCTACTTTAAAAGTATTATTTATTTTATCAACAATAGTTGTTGATAGATTAACAATTATTAATAATATTTTCAATTTCTAAGACAGCATTATCAACAGTACTGTTGATAACAACATAGTCATATTTATCCTTATACTTAACTTCTTCTTTAGCAATATTAAGTCGTTCGTTAATAATATCATCATCTTCAGACTTTCTACCTCTAAGTCTTCTTTCTAATTCATCAAAAGAAGGTGGCATAATAAATATCGTAATAGCGGAAGGAAATATCTTTTTAACATTTATAGCTCCATTAATTTCAAGAACTGCAAATACATTAATACCCCTATTAGTATTATCAGAAATAAAGTCGGTAGGAGTACCATAATAATTACCATTATACATAGCATATTCTAAAAAGAAATTATCCTTAATCTTATTTTCGAATTCATCTTTACTTACAAAGAAATAATTAACACCATCAATCTCATTATTTCTTTTTTTTCTAGTAGTCATAGATACTGAGTATATACCATTTCCTCTTTTAATTAACTCTTCACATATAGTATCCTTACCAACACCAGAAGGACCAGAGATAACAATAAATTTACCTTTATTCATAATCACCCTCCAATACATTTACATTATTAATAATTACTTGATATTTATCATATCTTTTTTCTACTCTACCAAATATCTTTACAACATTACCTACTTTAATAGAATTAAATCTCTTATAAACATCTGGAAAACAAGTAAAATCTGCTTCACCAAATTCATCACTACCAACAATAAAAGCCATAATATCATTATTCTTAGTAGTAGTCTCTCTAATTTTACTAATCATAACAATCATAAAAATTCTCTTATCAAAGAAATCACTAATATTAGAAGTATTAACAATAATACTATCATCTCTATACTTAGAAGCAGGATGATTAGTTAAATAGAAGCCAATCGTTTTAAGTTCCAAAGAAATAAGTTCACTTTTATCATATTCATCATACAAAATAATCTCAGGCTCTAATTCTTTTAAAATACCTCCATCTTTAGCAATATCAGCATAATTAAGAAAAGTATCTAAATTAGAAATTAAAGTCTTTTTATTATATCCAAAAGAAATCGCACCAGCATAAATAAGACTAGATATAGTTTTCTTACCAATACCATAATTGATAGTTCTAGTAATAAAATCAGCAAAAGATAAATATTTACCCTTTTCTCTCTCTTTTAAAATATCATTAGAAATAGAAGTACCTACACCACTAACAATAGATAAAGGACATCTAATACCATCATTGCTAGCAAAAAATCTATTTGTACTCTCATTAATATCAGGAGGAAGAATTTTAATTCTATCCTTTCTTGCCCTATTAACATAGGTATTAATTTTATTAACATTTCCGATAGAGTTAGTAAGTATACCAGCAATAAAATATTTAAGAAAATATGTCTTAATGAAGGCCATCTTATAAGCCGTAATAGCATAAGAAACAGAGTGTGATTTATTAAAACCATAGTTAGCAAACTTTAATATCAAGTCATACACTTCAGTAGCGGTCCTCTCATCATATCCTCTTTTTACACTTGAACTAATAAATTTTGGTTTTTCTTTTAGTAATACTTCTTCTTTTTTCTTTGACATAGCTCTTCTTAAGATGTCTGCTTCTCCTAAGGTGTAACCTGCTAAAACTTGTGCTATTTGGATTATTTGTTCTTGATAGATAATTATACCATAAGTTGGTTTTAAGATACTTTCTAAGTTTGGATGAGGATATTTAACTTTTTCTTTTCCTTCTTTTCTTCTTATATATAAATCTAAATTATCCATTGGTCCTGGTCTATATAGGGCAATAGCAGCTATTATATCATCAAATGATGATACTTGTAATTTTTCTAAAAATCTTCGCATTCCATAGGACTCAAATTGAAATATTCCATTTGTTTTTACTTTTCTAAAGATTTCTAGAGTTTTTTTATCATCCATAGGAATATTAGAAAATGTTATATTTAAATGTTCATTTTTTCTAATGTTATCTATTACTTCCGCTATAAGGGTTAGATTTGATATTCCTAGAAAGTCCATTTTAAGAAGGCCTAATGGTTCTAGATAATCTTTTGAATATGCGGTTGTGTATATTCCTGCTGGATTTTTATATAGTGGTATTATTTCATCTAAGTTTGTTTTGCAAATTACTACTCCGGCAGCATGGATTGATACGTGTCTTGGTAGTCCTTCTAATTTTAGGGCTATTTTAAATAATTCTTTGACTTGGTTATTATCTTCAATATATTTTTTTAATTTAAGATTTTTATCTATTGATTCTGTTAGTGTTTTTTCTGTTACTAATCTTGCTATGTCATCTGTTATGGTAGTTGTTAGTCCTAGAACTCTTGCTACATCTCTTACTATTTGTTTAGCACCTAGTGTATTAAAAGTTATTATTTCTGCTACTTTTTTATTTCCGTATTTATTTATTACATATTCTATTACTTCTTCTCTTTTAGCACTGTCAAAATCTATATCAATATCGGGCATTGTTACTCTTTCGGGATTTAGAAATCTTTCAAATAATAAGTTATATTTTAATGGATCAATATCTGTTATTCCTAGAGTATAACTTACTAAAGAGCCTGCTGCTGATCCACGACCTGGACCTACTAAAATATTGTTAAGTTTTGCATATTTTACATAATCCCATACTATTAAGAAATAATTACAAAATCCCATTTGATTAATTATTTTTAATTCATAGTCTAATCTATCTTGATAAACTTTATCTACATTATTTTTTAATCTTCTTTTTAAACCTTTATTGCAGAGATTTGTTAAGTAACTATATGCATCTATTTTTTGATCATATACTGGTAATATATTGGGTGTATAAGTAATTTCTACATTACATAGATTAGATATATTAAAGGTATTTTCTATATCAGTAGCATCCGCGATTTGTTCTACTTCTTCTGAACTTAGAAGATACATATTTTTATTATTTCCAAATTCATATTCTCCTAAAGTTTTTCCTTCTTTTATCATTATTAAATAATCTAAATATTTATAATCTTCTTTATATAAATAAGAAACATTATTTATAAATACTTTGTCTTTTGTAATATATTTTTTTTCTTCTATATTAGAGTATCCTATGAATTTAGTTTCATATATATTATAAATATCATCGTCATAATAGATATAAGGTATTACTAATATTAAATCTGTCTTATATTCTTTTAAATCATCTAATGTTAAATTTCTTTCTGATATTAAAGTTGCTAATTTTATTAGATTTTTATAACCGTTATTATTTTTGGCATATAATAAAATTTTCTTATCTGAAACATCTAATTCTATACCTATAATTGGTTTAATATTATTTTTTTTACATTCTTGATAAAATGTAATAACACCAAACATATTGTTGGTGTCTGTAATTGCTAAAGAGGTGTATCCTAAAGCTTTAGCACGAGATACTAATTTTGTTACTTCATTTAAACTATTTAATAGTGAATAACTTGTTTTTACCTGTAGTGCTGTATATTTCATATAGAATACACCTCCAATCTAAAATTTCCAAAATAGATATGCTATTAATACTCCTGCTAAGGATATTATTAGGGCTAATCCCATTATTCCGGCAAAGCCGTTACTATGAACTCCAATATCTGATGTAAATATTCCTGATGCTTTTCTTTTAACTTTGAATTCATGTTGTAATTTATATTTTTTTCCTTGTAAATTTACTTTATTACCTTCTGCTATTAAGGTATAATAGTTTCCTTTATCATCATTAAAATCTTTTTTTAAACACTCTTTCATTCTTTTTTCCTCACTTTCTTCTATTTTCACTTATCATTGTCATTTGCTCTGATAATTGTTTTATTCTTTCTATAATTCTTTTTGCTTTTACTACTTCTACCCCTTTATTAGAAATACTTAAGTGTGTTTCTAATTCTTTTAGTGTCAAATTTGATGTAAAGAAAGTTGTCAGTCCTTCTTGCATTCTGTATTGCAATATTGTGCCTAGGACTTCATCTCTATTCCATTCTGTTGTTGTTTCTGCTCCTATATCATCTAATAGTAATATTTCAACTTTTTTAATTAGGTTAAATTTATCATTATATTCTCCATTTTCACTGAAGGAACTTTTTAAACTTCTTAAGAATTCTGGATAATATATTATTGCTACTTTATGATCATATTTTGCTAATTCATTTAAGGCTGCTGATATAAGGTAAGTTTTACCACAACCAAAGTTTCCTGTTAAATATAATCCTTTTCTTTTATTACCTTTACATCTTTTTGCGCATATAACATTTTTACCATTTCATATAAGTCATCCGTATAAGTACATACTGCTCTTACCCCTATCAAATCATTGATTTTTTCTTTTACTGTTTCTACATTTTCCGGCAGTTCTTTTCGTTTTAGTTTTGCCACAATACTGTCATAGGACTTTATCCTGCTGGTTTTGCTGTGAATTACCTTACGATGATACCGCATTCCCAAGTCCGCATCTATAATTTGCAATTTTGTTTTCAACATGCTAATGGCACATTCACTTTTTACAATAAAATCTTCGTTTTGCAAATATTCCTGCAATAAAATATTTTCCTTCAACTTTTATTTCCTTCCAACCTTCTATTCTCATATTTTACTCTATCCTTTCTGCCCGTATTTTACTACCACTTTTTGTAAA
>USIB01000017.1 GCA_900554615.1 uncultured Mycoplasmatota bacterium
TGGAAGAAAGTGTATAGAGAGATAATTTTATCTCTCTTTTTTCATGCCTAAAATTTCTATTTTTCCTAATAAAGAAAGGGGATGATAAGAATTTAAAATGTTTTTTTAGTAGTACCAATAATTGAAAGGAGAAAATTGTGAAGAAAAAAATTGGTAGGAAGTTAAAAAAAGTTTTAAATGTAGTAATGGTAGTAGGAATTTTAATTTCTTCATTTCCAATTACACCATTCATTCCTAAAGTAAATGCTTTAGCACGTGTATCTGGAGATAAGATAATAGAAACAGCCATGTCTTATAGTGACTGGGGATATTTGGAAGTTGGTACATGCACTGGTTTAGTCACTCGTACATTGAATAAACTAGGTATTGGTCAATCAATTGTAGGTATTCATCCATACGACATTGATAAACCTCAACCTGAAGGTACTGGAGCAAGATATGCACCTGATAAGATGTATCAAAATGCTCTAAATCATCCAGAAGATGCTGTGCATATTTGGTCTGGTTATGTGAAAGATGTAAAAGCAAATGCTCATTTATTCAAAAATGGTGATTTAGTTATTCAACGACCAGAAGATAAAGCAAATTATACAGGTAGTGGACACGTAGGATTAATTCATATATATAATAATACTATTTCAATGTATGGTGCTAATGGAGAAAGAAATGGTGTTGGTGATGCTATTTTAGCACGTGGTATCATGACTAGAGGTACTAGTATTATTATCAACTCTCTTGATTACATTCATGTATTTAGATTAACTAAAGCAGAACCAGAGTATGCAACTACTACTTCAGAAAAATCAGCACAAGAAGTTGTGGACGTGTCATTTTATAAAACTGATCATGAATCTGGAAAACCATTATCAGGAGTAGAAGTAGAGTTTTATAGAGATGATGTTAAATTTGCAACAGGAATAACGGATGAGAATGGATACGCACTATCAACTTCAACAACAACTTACACATCTACTTCATCACCTAAAACTTATGTCACTAATTGGGACTATTTAGGCGAAGAAGAACAAGCAGAAGTTGATAAAAGAGGTGCTTATCATAATTTAGTAGATGCTCAAGCAGCTGCTGATTCTGAAGCATTAAAAAGTGCAATGGATAAAGCTTCTCAAACTCATAAATATAGTGTAGTTGAAGTAAAAACTAAAACTAAATATTGGCTAAATCCAGATAATACTACTGATAGCAATTCGGCAACAGGTAGTGGAAGTATTAGTTTATCTTTATCAAATGAAAGGGTAAAAGGAACAGCTATATTAGTTAAAGAGGATGCAGATGTAGGTTATGCACAAAATGAAGCAGAAATTGATGGAGCATTATATGGATTATATGCTAACGAAAATATATTAGATCCTGCTGATGGTTCTATAATATATAATAAAGATGATGAAATAACTAGAGTTCGTATAGAAAACGGACAAGTACAAGTAGAAGATTTATATCTAGGTAGCTACTACTGGCTTGAATTGACTAGTTCAACTGGATATAAATTAAATAAAAACAAAGAAGTTTTTACTTTAAGTTATTCCTCACAAAATGTGAAGGTAGTGACTTCTAAATCAGTATCAAAAGAAGAGGTAATTACTGGAGATTTTGAAATAGAAAAAATTATTACTTCTGGTGATGAATCAGAAATAGTAAAAAAAGAAGAGGGAGCAGAATTTATTGCTGTTGCTAAAAAGTATGTTGATAAATATGGAGATATTGAAACTGCTTGGGAGCATAGAAATGAATTTACAGATAAAGAATACGATAAATTAGTGACTAATAAAAATGGTTATGATAAGTCAAAACAATTAGCTTATGGAACTTATGTTGTAAAACAAATAAAAGGACAAATGGATACAGAATTAGTAGAAAATACATTTACTTTTACTGTATCAAAGGAAAATCAAGATACAATTAAATATATTGTTAATAATCGTTTATTTACATCTTATGTTAAACTTGTAAAAGTGGATGCAGAAACAGGAAAATTAATTATAGCATCAAATACATCATTTAAAATCAAAAATGCTGATACTGGAGAATATTTAACACAAAAAGTTGCTGATACCACTTATGATACTTGGACAACATCAGATAAAGGAATGATACAATTGCCATTAGAAGTTAAAGCAGGGAATTGGATTTTAGAAGAAGTTGTAAGTCCAGATAACTACTTAATTAATAAAGATGGTGTAAGTTTCAAAGTGACTAATACAAATATTATTGAAACTGATTCTGATGGCGATCCATTATTAACAGTAGTGATGGAAGATAAAGCAGTAAAAGGTCAAATAAAATTTAAGAAATATGGTGAAGTATTAACAGGTATTGAAAAAGATGATAATGGTAATATCAAATTTGTATATGAAGAAAGACCATTAGAAGGAATGGTTGTTTATGTTCAAGCAGATGAAGACATTTTAGATCCAGCAGATAATTCAGTTATTTATAAAAAAGGTGAATTAGTTGATGTTATTACAACTTCATCATCAGGTGAAGCATTATCAAAATTATTACCACTAGGAAAGTATGTAGCATTTGAACATCAAAGTCCAAATGGTATGTTGATTGATACAACACAATATAAAGTATCATTAGATTTTGCTGACAACGAAACTGAGGTTGTTATGGAAACTATATCTATAACTAATGAACGTCAAAAAGTAGAAGCTAATTTAACTAAATTAGATTCAGATACTAATACAGCACTAGAAGGTGTTGTTTTTAATTTGACTGCAATTAAAGATATTTACTCTTATGATGGTAAATTATTGGTAAAAGCAGGTACTTTGATTGAGCAAGGAATAACTGGATCAGATGGTGGTTATATATTTAAAGCAGATTTACCAATTTCTTTAGATGATGAAACTTATTTTTCAATTACTGAAGAAAAACAATTAGAAGGATATTATAAAAATGATGATACTATTTCTGTTGATACTAAATATAAAGGTCAAAATATAGAAAAAGTTTCTAATAGTCAGACAGTTTATAATAAAATAATTAAAAACTATATTTTAATTAACAAAGTAGATTCTAGTACATTAGAAAATATAGTTAGTAAAGACTTTAAATTTAAGGTATGTGCTGATATAGAATGTTCTAAAGTTATAGGAGAATGTAGTGCAGATGTAGAAAAAGGAACGGCTTTAATTGATATAAAATATGGAACAACTATTTTTATTAAGGAAAGTTCAGCACCTGAGGGATACCTATTAAGTCCAGAAGTTGTAAAAGTAAGTTTAAATAGTGAAGGACTTTTTGTTAATGATGAAAAGGTAGAAACTGATGAGGATCTAACTTATAGTATTGCTTATCAAAACACATTATTACCAGTTATACAAGAAGGTGTACAAACTGGTTATGATAATAATATGCCTATTTATATAATAATAAGTGGAATATCTTTATCTGGTGTAATAGCAATAGCACTTTCATTACGCAAAAAGAAAAGAAAATAATTCTATTTATTGAAGGGAGCAAACAATGATAAAAAAATATATTGCTATTGAGCATAAAAACTCCAGATATTGTAAAGGTGTTCCTTATATATCAAAAAAAGAATTTAAAAAAAATAAAAATAATTTAATTGTTGGAAAGACTAAGTTAAAAAAATATAAATCCAGTTCTGAAAATAAAGATCTGGATTTATTATTATTTAACGACAAAGAATTTGAAATAAAAGAAAGATTATTTGGATTTAAAAAAGGATACGTTTTTGTAGGTGATGATAAATATATTGCATTGAAAAGACGTATCCCTTTTCTTTTTTTACTACTTCTTTTATTAATAGTTTTTATTATGTTTAGATTTTTGATACCTTGTAGTAATCAGGAAGATAAACCTATTGTAGTACCAGTTCAAAAAGAGATAACTATTCCTGAAGACAATGAGGATAAAGAAACTATTAAAGAGGAGATTAAGGTTGAAAACCCAAATAAAGTTAAACCATCTTCAAAACAAGAATTATCAAAAGAATACAAAATTACATTTGATAGTAATGGTGGATATGGTAGCATGGAATCTATTATATGTAAATTAGACAACATTTGTATCTTAAACGAAAATAAATATACAAAAGAAGGATATAGTTTTCAAGGTTGGTCAACGAAAAATAATGGTGTAGCAGAATTTCAAGATAAAGCAGAATTAAAGAATTTGTCTTCTAAAAATAGTGATAATATAACTTTATATGCTGTATGGCAAATTAAATTTTATAAAATAACATTTTTGGATTATGATAAATCCATAATTCAACAAGACAAGTTAGAATACAATAGTAAAATTATTTTACCTGAAAATCCAATTAGAAAAGGGTACACATTTAAAAATTGGGATAAAGAGTTATCCACAGTAAAAGAAAATCTAACTATTAATGCTTTATATGATATTGATAGTTATGATATATCTTATAAATTAAATGGTGGAACGTTAGATGAAGCACCTACTAATTATAATATTGAAAGTGAAGATATAATAATTCCTTCACCTAAGAAGGTTGGTTATTCATTTATAGGTTGGACAACACCAGATAATAAAGAACCTATAATAGACTATAAAATATCAACAGGTTCTGTTGATAATATAGAATTAGAAGCTAATTATGATGCTAATATATATAATTTAATATTCAATTCAAAAGATAATAATGACTCTTTAATAAAAAGAAAAATTAAATTTGATTCTGAATATGGAATATTACTAGAAGTAGAAAAAGATGGCTATACTTTCAATGGTTGGAAAAATTCGAATGGTGACTTCGTATCAAGTGATACATTATATAATGTTCCTGAAGACACTAATTTATATGCTGAATGGAATTTAATAACTTATGATATTAAATATAATCTTAACGGTGGAACGTTAGATGAAGCACCTACTAATTATAATGTTGAAAGTGAAGATATAATAATTCCTTCACCTAAGAAGGATGGTTATTCATTTATAGGTTGGACAACATCAGATAATAAAGAACCTAAAATAGATTATAAAATATCAACAGGTTCTATTGGTGATAAAGAGTTAACTGCAAATTATGAACCAATAGCTTATTATATTTCTTATAATTCATCTGAAGGTCAAGGTGAAATGGAAAAACAAGAATTTGCATATAATCAAACTTCTAAATTAAATAAGAATCAATTTACAAAAGAAGGATATACATTCATAGGATGGTCAACATCAATAGATGGAGATGTAATGTTTAATGATGAATCAGAAATATCCAATTTATCATCTAAAGACAAAGATGTGATTACTTTATATGCTAAATGGGAAATTATAAAGTTAAATGTAAAATATTATGATTTGTTTGGAGCATTATTAAAGAGTGAAACAGTTGAATATGGAAATAAATCTGTTGCACCTGAAGATATGTTTATTGATGGTTATACTTTTGAAGGTTGGAATCCATCTCTTGGTGTAATAAGAGAGGATACCATATATAAAGCACAATATACCATTAATGAATATACAATTAAGTATAATTTTAATACTGGTAGTAATGATGATGCTCAAGAAATTAAATATAATGTAGAATCTGATACGATTACATTACCGACACCTACAAGAACTGGGTATACATTTTTAGGGTGGACTGGAAGCAATGGATTAAAACCTCAATTAGAAGTGATAATTCATAAAGGTTCTATTGGCGATAAAACTTATAAAGCAAATTGGGTATCCAATTCATATAAAGTAAGTTTAAATGCAAATGGTGGAGTAGTAAATGAAGATTATATTATGATTTCTTATAATAGTTTATATGGAACTATACCGACACCTACAAGAGTTGGTTATACTTTTGAAGGTTGGTATTATAACGATACATTAATAACAGAAGATAGTATACAAGATAAGGAATTCGATCACGAATTAGTAGCTAACTGGAAAACTATACAATATGATATAACTTATAATTTGGCTGGTGGGACAGCATCTCCATTACAAACAAGCTACAATATTGAAAGTGATTCATTTGTACTTCCAATACCTACAAGAACAGGATATACGTTTACAGGTTGGACTGGCACTGATTTAAGTTCATTATCTAAAAATGTGACTATAAATAAAGGAACAATTGGAAATAGAAGTTATACAGCAAATTGGACTATTAATTATTATACAGTTAATTATTATGTAAATGGTTCTTTATGGGCTACTCGTTCAGTTGCATATAATACAGCACTTGAAAATTTAGATGCTCAAAGTGCATTAGATATTTATCATAAATTTAATTACTGGGAAGGTTGGATAGATAAAATGCCAACAAATACAGTTAATTTATATGCTAACATTACAGAATCTTATTGTATGTTAATGACTGGACATGGACCTTATAAAAATGCTGAAGGATTGCTAAATGTCTTTAAATCAGCAGGTTGGACAGGAAGAATTGAGGAAGCACCATCTGCTCCTGGATTTTACTGGGTAGTCACAGATTACACTTTAACAAGAGCTCAAGCTGATATTCAGAGAGATTATATAGCAAATCATACTAATTATACCAGTTATAATTATCCATACTTATATTGGGTTGCTGTATCATGTACTAATGGTATAGGGGATACTTGGACTAGAAGTGTAGGAACTAAACAATTTACTAGTCAATATCAGTGATGATAAGATGCAAAAAAGATAAGGAGGAACAACTTAAATATGGTAAATAAAATATTAATTTGTTTATTATTTTTATGTTTATTGTTTCTTTTGCTATTCCTATATTCATGTTGCGTTATTTCTGGAAGAATCTCAAGAGAGGAGGAAAATTTTGAAGAATTTCAAAAATGATTGGATAGAGAAAAATATTCTAAAAACGTCTTCAAATAAAAATTACGAAGATTATCCAAATCAAATGAAAAAAGAGTTAGAAAAACAAGCAAATAAATTTGATTTTGAAATATTTTCATATCAAAAAGATCATTATTTGATGGCAGCAGTTTTAAAAGATAAAAATGAGGATAGATTTATATCTATAATGATAAAGGATTTATCTTGTTTCAAAGAACGTACATATAAAGGTGTAGAACTTCGCTATATGAAAAATTCTAAAATGATAAGTAGAACTGTTGTCACTCACACTTCTTGGAATGAAATAGGCATAACAGCTAGAAGAATACTTGAATGTAGAAAAAACCTAGAGAAACGTAATGAGGAGGATATAAAACAAAAGGAATTAGAAGAACTTGAAAGATAATTTTTTTTAAAATTAATGTTTACTAATATAAACAAAGAAAGGAATGTCAGATGAAGAGCATAAGTTTAGAAAAAAACGGTAAAAATATAAGAATATTAGGAAATCAAGCGACTATTGATAGAGCAACTCCTATTATTGATAGACTTAATTTAACAGGTATTGAATCAAAAGATAGATTATTAATTCAAAATTGTATTGATGATAATAAGATAGGTGCAACTATTTTATATGATGGCAATACAGTTTATTCTTTCAACAAAATTGTGGATAAATATAAAAAGATTCAAAAGGATAATATGCTTTTAAATTTATCGGATGATTTATATAAATTCTTTCTAAATGCTTGTGGTGATATTGCTCATTATGATAAATCTGGATATATTTATTATTATGATAATGATTTTAGGAAATTAGAAAATACATTTTTAAAACATTGTAGATGCAATGATAGATTTTCAGATGTAAAAAGAATATTTAAAAAATTAAAAATAGGGCAATATTACGAAGACCGTGAAAGAATTGATCTTAATAAATTAAGTAAGAATGAGGTAAAAAAAATCATTGAACAATGTAATTGGAATGTTTCAATTACAAATAAAAATGTCTGGGAATTGTCAATAAGTATCAATCCAAATTTCAAATTTTGTTTTGAAATAGATACAACTTATTTAAAAACAGGCGATATAATTAAATGTTTGATGGAATATTGTATTAAATTTGATGCAGATGAATATATTGATATTCTTGCAAAGCAAAGAAATAGCAGTGGTTCTCCATCAGTTAGAACTATTGTTAATAATGCAGATATAATTTATTCAAAGATGCAACAGTTTGCTATGGATTTATTATATTATGGAAGACTTGCAGCACAGAATTTAATCGAGAAGGAACAGGAAGATATTGAAATAGAAAGGTAGGTGACAAATATTAGTCTATATAGTGAAGTATTAAAACAAGCAAGTATTGTAGATGTATTGAACTATTATGGATTAAATTTAAATCATAATAAATGTTTATGTCCTTTTCATAATGATAACAATCCTAGTTTGGTAGTTAATCCTAAAAAGAACATTGCAACATGTTTTGCATGTGGGACAGGTGGAAATGCTATTTCATTTGTTCAGAAGTATGAAAAAATTGTTAACAATAATGATATTTCTTTTAATGAGGCAATTACCAAAGTTGTATCAGAAATTTGTCATTTGAATATAGATGTATCTCATTTAAAAAAGAATAAATATAATAATAAGTATTTTGTATCTTCAAGAAGGTATACAGAAGATGAGCAAAAACTTTTACAACTAAATGAAAAACTAAATAAATTATTTTCTTATAATTTGAGCGTATCTAAAGAACCTAAAGATTATTTATATAAAAGAAATATAACAGATAAGGATATGAAAGAAGTAAGTATGGGATTTGCTCCCAAAGGACAATTACTAAAAATTTCAGAAAAAAATGAAAATTATCCACGCCCTGAATTAATAGAACTCGGATATTTACGACACAATGATTATGGTGATTTATACGAAACTTTTTCAGATAGAATTATGATTCCTATTCATGATGAAAAAGGAAATATAGTCACCTTTTGTGGTCGTACTATTAAAGATGAAACGCCTAAATATTTACACACACATGAAACAAAAATCTTTCAAAAGAAAGACTTGTTATATAATTTTTCTAATGCTAAACCATTAGCATATAATAATGAATTAATTTTAGTAGAAGGTTATATGGATGTTGTAGGTGCTAAAAAAATAGGGTTTGAAAATGTAGCAGCATTAATGGGTACGGTAATTACTCCTGAGCATATAAAGTTGATTAAAAATAATCGTTCATCAATTACTTTGGCATTAGACAATGATTTTGATAAACAGGAAAATATAGGGAGAACAAAAATGCTTCAACACATTCCTGTATTATTAAGTGAAGGTTTTAAGGTTGATGTAATAGACTTTTCTAAAATAGGTGACTACAAAGATTTTGGTGTTTTAGGAGAAAAAGAAATACCGTTTATGGAAGTCCAGAAAGCTAAAACTTCTGGATTTTCATTTTTATTAGATTACAAATATTTTAATAATTTAGAATTAAATGTTGAAAATATTTCTCTTGTATACAAACAATTAAAACAAGATAAAATAATTAATAACACTTATGATGAATCATTATTCAAAGAATATTTATTAAATCGAACTGAGTACAATAAAAAAGAATTAGATGAAATAATTTATCCAAAAAGAATAGAAGAAAAAGAAAGTGCTTTAAGTAAATTTAATTCAAAAGCTATGAGTAATTTTCTTTATTCTGAATTAAAATTGCAAATAGATAAAATGGATGATGTAGTATTGTCTTCATATTACTTAAATTTTAAAGGTTCAGTTGAAAATAGATTAGTGTCTATATTTAATAAAGATCCTGAATTATATTTAGATTATTCTACATCAACTTTGAATACTAAACTTTTATTGAATGAATTCTTAAAGGATAATAAAGAATATTCTGATTATGAAACTCTTAATCGTTTTAAATATAATTCTGTATTTGATAAAACTTATATTAAAAATTCTAAAGGTAGTGCAATGATAAAATTAAAAGATAATCAAAAGCAAATGGTAATTGATCAATATGAGAATAGTTTATCTGATGAATCAAAATTGGCTTTAGAAGAAGTTGAAGAACTATATATTATTAATAGCATTGATGATCTTGATGGTATTTTAAATTATGATAATAATACACTTAATATGATAAAAGATAATTTAAAAAATAGAATGTTTTTAAACAAAGATAAAATGGAATTTTTTAAATATGGAAATCTTTTTCCTAGTATTAATAAAGAATTTATAGATGATAAGTTTAAAGGGTCAACTGGTAATTTTAAAACAATATTATTTTATAATAATTTGGATAATAAATTGAATATAGATAAAAGTAATGTTGTATCAGAAAAAGAGTTAAAAAAAACTGAAGAATCTAAATCAAAAGAAATGGATAAAACTAAGAAAAGTTTTATTAAAAGAGATTATGAATTTTCAATTAATAAAATGTTATTGATAGACTCTAAGGAAACTGATACACATTATTTTGTAAGGATACCATTTACAAGTGCTAAAGAATATTTTTATATACCTAAAAATGAATGTTTAAAATCAGATAATGGAGATACCATTTTTACAAAGTTAAAGTACGGACAATCTCATTCAATATACAATGTTGATGGTGAATATATTGGTACAAAAAGTTTTGAAGAGTTAAAAGAAAATTGGGAGGATAAAACTAAAAAAAACGTAAGGGTTTTAGAAAAAACTGAAGATGTTCAGTCAGTCCCAAAGGAAGAAGATATTTTATATGACAATAGTTATATTTCAAAATATAAAGAACCTATATGTAAAATATACCATTCTAAAATATACTTAGAAACAGAAAAAGGATTTTATATTAAAACTGAAGATCCAAATGTTCTACTATTTGCAATAAAGAAAATATGTAATTGGACAGATAATAAAAGTTATTTAATCATAGCACCACGTAAAGGAATATTTAATAGTGGTATGTCAAAATATAGATTAACAGGATATAAAAAAGATTATGAAGGAAAGTTATCTTTTTCTGAAATCAGTAAATATGTTAAGGTATTTACACCTAGTAATTTGAAAAATAAGGAAATTTTAACTTTAGAAATTCCAAAAGTAAAATGTAGTTTTAAATCTAATTTTATAAAAGTACCATTGGTTATAGATGGTTTAGAAGGATATATAGAAGTTAATTTAGTAAAGAGTAAGATTGATAAAGAGAAAGTAGTATTAGAATTTTTGAAGGATGAACAAATTGGATTTCATAATATTAATGATGAATATATTAATCATTATACTAGTTCTAAAATAATAGATAGTTATAATAAAATGATTAATAATAAAATAATTCAATTTCCTAATTCTAAAGAAGTTGTTTATGACGTACCAGAAAAGGAGGCAGCATAAATGGATGGTAATGCTAAACACGATTTAGAGCATACTGCTGAAAAATCAGTATCAATGTCTGCAAAGATTAGTAAAATTTCTACCATTTTATTTGGTAGATTTTTAATAAAAGCAAATCGTTATTATCAAAAACACTTTTCTTCATCTATGAGAGCTTTAAGAAAAGATGGGGCTACAAAAGAATTATGTGTATCTCCACCATTAACAAGAGCAGAAGTTAAACAGATTATAACTTCATGTCATGAGAATAATATTCTTATGGGAATTAAAAAAATGCACCCTGATGGAGAATTAAGTAATAATAAATCTTTATATCAACAAGAAAAACTTGCTCATAATGAAATTAAGTATAAGAAATGGGATGAAAGACGTAAGGCAACATCAAAGATAAAAATTTTAAATAAAATTTGTAAACATCAAGCAGATAAATATAAAAATATTTCAGCATATAATTTGAAATTATCTAATAGATGGTTGTCCTTTCAAGAGAAGACACGTAAAATAAAACCCTTAAATAAATATTGTAAGATGAAAGCAGATAATTATAAAAATATTGCTATTCAAGAAAAAACAAAAGATGAAGAGGAACAATATGTAATTATTTTTAATAAAAGCAAATTATCATTTTTTAATGAACAATTAGCTAAAATACCACCTAATAGATTAAAGCAAGAAACAAAAAGTGATTTAGATGGTATAAATAATGAAGAAATAATTGATGATAGAAATATAGAACCTATGGTTTCAAGAGGTATGAATTTAAGTGTAAATGATCTTAATAAAATAGGTGAAGATTTTGGATCATGTCCTGTTAGAGATTATAGTAAAAATTATTGTATTCAAAAAATAACTAAGGAAGAATATTGTGAAATTAGAGAACAGTTATTTGAACTACCAAGTCATGGTGCTTGTGTTCTTAATGAAAAAGAAATGATAATAGCTATTCGTTCTGAGGATTTAGATGATTATAGAGAATATGCTCCAGAAAGACCTATAAAAGAATATGGTTCATCTGGTGGTAGAGCAATAGAAAGTGAATCTAATATTCATGATATTATGGAATTAGAAATAAATGATATTAAAAGATATAAAGAATTTAAAGAAACCTATTCATCTAAAGATTATGTAGCAGAAATTGCTCCAAATGGTAAAACTACTATATTATTAAAAGAAACAGACACAAAGAATCTTTTAGAAGAGAGTAAAAAAAAATCAAAAACAGAGGATTTAGTAAAAGAGGCAAATGAATTAGCAGAAAAGAGTAAGACTGATAAAGTTGTTGAAAATGTTGCGTTAGAACAGAAAGAAGAACAAGAAATTGATCGTTAAACGCAATAAGAAGAGTAGTATTATAATTGTCTTACTAATAATGTTAGTTGCCTCTTATTACACACTTAGAGTTTGTAGTCTTACAGAAATGGCTGGTAAGTTTGAATTTTCACAGTTAACTGAAGCGTTAGATAAACTTCATATTATTTCTACACCTGTTATATTAAATATGAAGACTATTACTACTTCTTTGTTTGTTGGAATATTTACATGGGGAATCATTCAAACTGTTGCAAATCAAAATAAAAAGAATTTGCAAGAAAATACTTATGGTAGTGCAGAATGGGAAAATCCAAAAGTAATAAAACCTTACTGTGAGAAAGAATTAGAAAAGAATCAAATATTTACTGCTACTGAAATGTTTGCTAAAAATATGCGAATATCTAAAAGAAATAGACATTTAATTTTAATTGGTAGACCAGGAAGTGGTAAATCAAGATATTATTTTAAAGTTAATTTATTAAATGCAAATGGAGAAACATTTGTTGTCACAGATCCGAAAGGAGAATTAGTAAGAGATTGTGGAATGTCTTTGATTAATCTCGGATATGATATTCGTGTTTTAAATCTAGTTGATAAATCAAAATCAGATCATTTTAATCCACTTATGTATATAAAAAAAATCAATAAAACTATTGATAATAGTAAGGAAACTCAAGAATGGATAGCTGAAGATGATGTAATGACATTAATTAATACTATAATGTTAAATACAAAATCAGAAACTATTGAATCCAATACTGGTGATCCATTTTGGGAGAAGGCAGAGATGGTTTTTCTTCAAGCAATTATTTATTATATAATTTTTAATTATGATGATAAAGAAAAGAATTTTAAAACTGTTTTAAAATTAATTAGACTTGCTGAACCTGATAAAGAAGGAAATTCAACATTGAGTAGAATGTTTGATGTTTGGGCAGAAAAAGATCCAGAAAATATAGGTGTTAAGCAATGGAAACATTTTAAAGTATCTGCATCATCACCAAAAATGATGAGTACAATCATAATGACTGCATCTGCACGTCTAGCACCTTTTAATATATCTGAAATAGAGTCTATGACTGTTGACGATACAATGGAATTAAATAGAATTGGTGGTAAGGGTGATGAGGGTAAAATTGCTTATTTCATCATTAATAGTCCAAATGATTCTACTTTCAATTTTATGGCTAGTATTTTATATACTCAAATATTTTCAATAATAGATGCCAATGCTAGTAAAAATAATGGCTCTCTATCTACTCCTGTTCAAATATACTGTGATGAGTGGGCACAACTTGGGGTAATCCCACGCTACTTAGAAAATTTGGCTTATGTTCGTGGATTAAATTGTGGAATTACGACGTGTCTACAAAGTCTATCTCAGTTGAAAAAGGTTTATAAGGATAATTGGGAAACAGCTCTGGATTGTTCAGACTATGTATTGTTTTTAGGTTCAAGGTCTAAAGAAACTTTAGAATATATGAGTAGTATGTTGGGTAAAAAAAGTTGGTATAAAAAGTCTTCTGGTCGTACGTATTCAAAACAAGGTTCATCATCTTATAACTGGGATATAGTTGGACGTGAGTTAGCATTTGTAGATGAACTTGCAAGAATGGAGAGTGGATATGGTATTTTATTGGTTGCTGGTATGCGACCTTTTTATTCTAAATTATATGATTTAACTAAGCATCCTAGATATAATGAACTATTTGAAAGTTGGAATGAAAAGGAAACAATTCAGAATAAATATGATCATTCGATAGAAAGGGGAAAAGATAAAGAAACAAAAAGAAAACAGCAGATGTTTAGGGAACTAGGATTAGGGTTTGTAAAAGTAAAACCAGAATTTAAAGCAAGAGATTTAACTCAATATGAAGAACGCAAGTTTAATGAAGATGCAATTTTGCTTTCTTCTAAGAGTTTAACGGATGAATTATTGGATAATTTATAATTATCTTTTTTATGTTGTTTAAGTTGTTAAATTTTTTTTATATTAAGTGTTTACTAGTGTAAACGAAAATTAAAGAAAAGGAGAAAAATTATGAAAAAAAAGAGTTTGGCAGTTAGAATTAAGCAGTTAAGTAAAAAAGTAGTTAGTTTGTTTAATGTAGTTTTATGTGGTTTTATTTTAAGTATTAATAGTGTATATGCACAAGGAAGTAATACAAGTAGTATTGATGGATTTATTACTTTTGTGTGTGATTGGTTGTTAAAGATTGGTGGTGTAGTTGCATTAATTGGTGCTGTTATGTTTGCTCTTGGATGGCAACGTGATGACGCTGAAGGTAAAAGTAGAGGATTGATGACTATGATGGCAGGTTTTATGGTTATAGCAATTAGTCAATCAAAAGGTTTATTTGGATTATAAGAAGGAGGATTAATAGATGGCTGGATTAATTGAAAAAATATTTCAAATATCCTTTAAAATCTTAGGTTTTAAAATTGACATTAGTGATTTTGTTGGAACAATCCGTAATTTATGTAATTGGAATTCAATTACAAAAACCACTATATGGTCATTAGCTTCTAGTATTCATTCTGTTATTGTACCAATTGGGTTAAGTTTATTAACATTGTTCTTTTTATTAGATGTGACTAAAAAAGTAATGGATTATGAAAGATTTAGTTGGGAACGGATGGTATTTACTTTCATCCGTTTTCTTATCTTTAAAATGTTAATTGAAAATTCATTCGAATTACTTTCGTCTATAATGAGCATATCTAATAATATTCTTACTCAGGTCACAAGTTCATTAACTTCATCATCAGCAATACCTAATTTGGCTACACAAATGGGTGATTTAGTTAGAAACGCTGGTAATATTATTGAACGAGGGTTTATGGGAATTATTATCTTAATTCTTTATATACCTTTTATGGGTACATTAATTGGTGTTTTAGTACAAGTATTTTTGCGTATAGGTAAGTTGATACTAAGTTTTGCATTTTCTCCTATACCTATTGCAATCGGAACTTGGGAAGATGGTCAGAATGTTTGTAAAAGATTCATAATGTCTATTATTGCTTTAGGTTTTGAAGCATCAATGATTGTCGTAGCAACGGCAATATATTCATTGGCTTTATCCACATTAACTGATGCTGGTTCGATTAGTTCAATGGTAGCAATAATGTTCTTGAATGGTTTCTTGATGGCAATGATTTCTATGACTAGTACAATGGCAGAAAGGTGGGTAGGTGCATAATGGATAGAATAGAACCAAGAATACATGATGAAATAAAGGATTATAAAGAAAAATTTTATAATTTTACTTTAAGACAATGGTTATTCGGAATTCTTCTTATTATAACTATCGTACCGTTATATTTATTTTTAACACCTAAAATTGGTAGTAATCTTACAGGGTGGATAGTTATTATTGCTGCTATACCAATAGGCTTTTTTGGGTTTATTCCTATTCAAGGATTAAACGCAGAACGTATAATTTTTTACTGGAAACGTAATTATATCAATTTTGCTAAACCTATTTTATATAAAACTGAAGCAGAATTATTAGAAGAAAAAACTAATAAAAAGAAGACAGGAAAACCTAAAAATAAAAAAGAAGTAAAGAGTAGTAAAAAACAAGAAAAATTAAAATTAAAAGAATTAAAAAAAGAACGTAATAAGCAAAGAGAATTGGCACGTGCTAAAAAGAAATTTGGAATAAATACATTAGAAAATACTACTAGCAACTTTTCGTTAAGTCAGCAAGAGGCACAAGTGCTATTAAAACTCGCTAAACAAGTTGTTGGAAAGGATAATAGTGTGATATATGAAACAGAAAAAGAAAACATTGAAAAAGAAACAAAAGAATAACGTATTACCAAATAAAGTATTCATTCCTAAAACTAATCAAGAAATTATTTCTTATATGTTTAAGGAAGTTGATGAAAGAACAGGGATATTTAGAATAGATGAAGATACATATTCTATTTGTATTGAATATTCTGATGTATCATTTGCAAAAGCCAATGATGAAGAAGCAGAAAATATTTTCTTTAAATGGTTAGAATATTTACATTCTTTTAGGGAAGATACGCATATACAAGTTATTAATGCAGGTACTCCTATCAAAACGGAAAAATATAAAGAAAAGTTTATATTTGAAAAAGAGCATTTAAAAAGTGAAAAGCAAATTCAAATTGCTGATGAATTAAATACTTTAATAACTAATTCGCTTGGTACTAATGAAGATACATTGCAAACAAAAAGATTTATAGTAATTTCTTTAAAAGCAAAAAACTTTATAGAAGCAAACGCATTATTTTTAAATATCTTTCTAAAAACTGAGCAGAAGTTTAAAGAATTAAAATCAAAGGTTAATTTAATTACAGTTAAGGATAGATTAAAATTTATATATAATTTTTTTAATATATTATCAGTAGAAGATAATAATATTGAAAATATAATTGAATATGCAAAAAATCAAAACTTAACTATATTTGATGTAATTGCTCCTAAAAAGGTTCTTATGCGTGAGTCTGATCTTATAGAAATAGATGATAAAAAATTTATCAGAGTTTTATATGTTTCTAAATTACCTAAGAGTCTAACTCCAAGATTTTATAATAGAATTACTACAATGGATGATATTAATATAATAACAACATTAAATATTAATCCTACTAATTCTGCTAAGATGATTAAAGTAGTAGATAAAAGTCTGTCTGCTATGGAAACTGAAAGATTAGAAAAAATTAAAAGAGCAGGAAAAAGTAATCTTGACTATGAGTATGTTAAAGATAAAAAATTAGAAACAAAAATATCTAATGCAGAACAATTACAATATGATTTGCAAAAGAATAATCAAAAGATATTTCAAAATAATTTTTTAGTGTGTATAACTGCTAATAGTTTTGAAGAGTTAGAAGATCAAACAGTTAGAGTTCAAGAAATTGCTGCTGAAATGTTAGTTGAAATGAAGCCGTTGTTATGGCAACAATTAGAGGGAATACAGAATATTCTGCCTTTAGGTCATAATAGTCTTCAGTTTCAAAGAACTTTGACTAGTGAAGCAACGGCAGTAAATGTACCATTTAATAGTAAAGATTTCAATCATGAGAAATCTTTATTTTATGGTGTTAATCTTGTTAGTAAAAATGCAATTTTCTGTGATAGAAAAAAATTAATCAATGGTAATGGATGTGTACTTGCTACTTCTGGTGCTGGAAAATCCTTTAATGTTAAAACGATTATAGAACAAATTTTAATTCGTTATCCAGAAGATGAGATATGTATTATAGAGCCACAAAATGAATATGGTGGATTATTAGATGTTTTTGATGGGCAAAAGATAATTATATCCACTAATTCTGATACACACATTAATCCGTTTGATTTGTCTTTAAATTATGGATGTAGTGATAGTGGAAAGAGTGAACCAGTAAAAAGTAAAGTTGAATATATTATTGCTTTTTTGGAAAGTATAGTGGGAGCAAATGCTTTATCTGGTGGTCAAAAAACTATTATTGATCGTTGTACTAAGATTATTTTTGAGGATTATGAGAAAAGTAATTTTACTGATGATAGTTTATTACCAACATTACCATCATTTTATGATATGCTTTTGAAACAACCTGAAGAAGAAGCAAAAGATTTAGCATTAATCATTGAAAGATATGTAAAAGGTTCTATGGATTTATTCTCTAAGAGAACTAATATAGATATTCAAAATAGATTAGTATCGTTTGATATTAGTCAGTTGTCTGCATCATTACAAACTACTGGATATCTTGTAGTATTGGATCACATTCAGAATAGATTGGCAAAGAATAAAGAGTTGGGAAAATATACGTGGATTTTTATAGATGAATTTCACATCTTACTTGCTAATCCTTATTCTGCACAATATGTAGCCAATTTCTATAAAACAGGAAGAAAGTTAAATGCTTTGAATACAGTAATCTCACAACAAATATCTCATTTACTGCGTTCAGAATCTGGAAAAGATATTTTGTCTAATTCTGAGTTTGCTCTAATATTAAAACAAAAACCTTTAGATTTACCATCTATTTGTAATATTTTTAATATTAGTGATGAAGAATCAATGTATGTTCAAGGTGATGCTCCTACTGGACAAGGTTTAGTAGTATTTGGTTCTGATGTAATTCCTTTTACTAATAAAGTACCAAAAGATTATTTAATCTATCAAGTTAATAATACAGATAGTCAAGTACAGGCAAGATAATTATGAAAGATAATACTGAAAGAGATGTTAAGAGGTCAATTGATAGAGTATCAACATTATCATCAGAAGCATCAAGTCATACATTTAAATCAGTAGATAAAATAGCAAAAAAAGCATCTGATTTTATTGAAAACAGATCCATAGAACAAAGTCTAGCAGAAAAAGAGAAAGAAGTAGAATCAAGATTAAAAACATCAGAGTATGTCCAAGAAAATAATAATGAAACGGATTTATCAACAGAAGGCAATAATGATTCTACAAGTAAGTTGAAAACAAATGTTAATAACGACACATCATCAACAACTAACTCTCAGGAAGAAAAAGATGTAGAAACAAAAGATTCTGATAATGACATTCCTAAGAAAAGTAAATTAAAAACAGTTGTAGAAAAAACTAATAAAAAGATATTCAAATTTAATGATAATCAAGGAAAAGTTTCAAAAGTAGCAACTACTATAAGTAAGGGTGGAGAAAAAGTATCTAAAGCAGGTAGAACAATTGTGAGAACATCAAGAGAACTAAATAAAGCAATGAGTGAAAATGGTAGTGGTGTCGATTATATAAATGAAAAAATAACTCGTAAAATCAAAACTAAGGCATCTAATAAGATTAAAAAGAAAACAAAAAAAGTCGCAAGTAAAATAGGAAAAAAATTTAATCAAACTATTGGTAAAAAATTATTTCAAGTTGCAAAAGCTATTGTTATGAAATTAATAAAGATGCTTATATCATTATTAGCTGCATTGGCAGAATTTATTATTCCATTGGCACTTATTCTTATAATAATAATTTCAGTATGTTCTATATTTGGTTCTACTATGACTGAAAGCTCTCTCAGCTCGTATCAACAATATATGAACTCTATTCAAGAAGAGTATGACAAAAAAGTTGATGAATTTTTAGAAGAAAATCCAGATGGAGAAGTTTTTGCTGTTGGTGGTAGTTATGGTAGAATTGATTGGAGAATTCCATTATCCATAATGCAAGGTACAGGAGCAGAATTAGAATTTGATCAAACTGAAAAAGATTTAATACAAAAATTTAAATCTGAAGATTTATTAGAAAAACATGAGATATTGGAACAAGTTGTATATGATACAGATGAAGCAGGTAATACAACAGAAACTACAAAAAAAGTATTAGTAATTACCAATAGCATGTATGAAGATTATATGGATTGGTGTCGTGATAATTATAGTAATATTGCTAACTTTAGTAAGGCAAAAAAAGTATCTAATGGAACAGAAACTTATTTTACCAAAGACCAATTAGATATGATAAGTTTATTATATAATTCTGATTTTTTTGCAGATGCTTTAGGTAGTAGTTTTAAAACACGAACTCCTACTTATGGAAAAACAAATATACCTTTGAATCTTAATACTGAACATTTTAATGAAAAAAATGCTTTAACAAATGCTGGTTTTAAGGGACAATGTACTTGGTTTAGTTATGGTCGTGCATTACAAGTATCTGGAAAAAAGATGCCAACAGGAAATGCACAAACTTGGATTACTTCTGCAATATCAATGGGATATGAAACTGGTACTCAACCTTCGTATAATTCTGTTGTAGTATTGTCTTCTAAAAGATTTGGACATGTTGCTTTTGTAGAAGCTTATGATGGAAAAACTATAACTATATCTGAAGGAAATATTGGTAATGCTTGTAGAAGTGATGATTCATGTAGTCAAGTAGAATATGCTAATAAACATGCAAATGAGTTAGTAAGAACAAAAACTTATAGTTCGTTTGATGAATATAGAAGAATAAATAAAAATAATGGATACACCATTATAGGATTTATATATTTAGATTAAAAGGAGAAAAAATGAAAAAGAAAAAATTATGGATACTACTTATTGTAGTATTATTTGTTTGTAGTCTTACATCAGTATTGTTTAATTATAAAAATATAAAAAGGAATATAGAAATTGCTAAGGAAGAACAAGTTGAAAAAGAAAGAAAAGAAGAAATGCTAAAACAGGATTTAATTAGTCCTGTTTTAATTTTAAAGCAAGATAAATTAATAATGTATCAAGGTGATGAATTAAATTATAAATCATTTATAAAAGAAGCAACTGATAATTTAGAAGGAGATTTAACTGATAGAGTTAAATATACAAAAATAGACACTTCTAAAACAGGAGAGTTTTATGTTGATTATGAAGTAAGTGATTCAGCATCAAATGTTATTAAGGCAAGATTATTAGTAATTATTCGTGAAAAGCCAAATTTTAAGGATTAATTTAATATAAGTGAGGTGATGAAATATGACTGATGAACAGTTATTAACAATGTTTCGTAAGTATAAGAAAAAGAGAAATATAATTATAATTTCAATATTGATAATTATTATTAGCTCTATATTTATATTTTTATCTATCAGTAATACTTCATCTAAAAATGATGCAAAAAGCAAAGAAATTACTAATGTATCAAAAGAAAAAGATGAAATAGCTCCAGTTATAAAACTTAATACTAATTATATAGAAATTATTGAAGGAGGTGATGTGGATTATTTAAAATATATTGAAAGTGTTATAGATGATAAGGATGGAGATCTTTTAGAAAGTATTACTTATAATGAAATAGATACAACAAAAATTGGTGAACAGAAAATAGTATATACTGTTTCAGATTCTTCTGGTAATACATCACAAGAAATTGTTGTAGTTAATGTACTGAAAAAAGAAGAACCAATAGACGAAAAAAAAGAAAATACTTCATCAAATTCTAGTAGTGTTGAGTCTTCAAAAAAAGAAGAACAACAGCCATCAAATAGTGCGTCAAATAATACAACTACAAAACCTGAGCCACCATCTAATAATCAAGTAGAAGATACACCTTCTACAAAAAAAATAATAAAATATTTTTTGTTTAAAGATGGATATACTATGCAAAATGTTTCAGAAGCATGTGCAACTGAATTGAAAAAGACAAACAGAACAGGTATTTGTATTCCAATTCAAGATGAAAATGGCATCTATTTGGGTATGAAATTAGAAACAAATTAATTTAGAAAAGGGAGATGTATAAATGAATAAAGAATATATAAAAGAATTATTTGAAGAAGAAAAAGAAGTCTTTATCCATCATGGATTAGATATAGAAACTCCAGAAGATTTGGAGGATTTTATGGAATCAATTATAATTTCAAATATGCAATTTGAGTTTGATATATCTCCAAACGCAGATAAATTATTTAATAGGGTTAAAGAAAATACTAAAGAATTATCAAATGAAGATCATGATATAGAAAAATGATTTTTTTTACATTGAGTGTTTACTAGTGTAAACAAAAAGATAAAGAAAAGGAGAAAAAAATGAAAAATAATTATATGATATTAGCAGAAATAATAAAAAATAGAAGAATAGCTTTAGGATATAGTTTAAGGAATTTAGCAAATGAAGTTGGTATTAGTCATACAGAACTTGTACGTATTGAAAACGGTAATAGGCAATGTTTAAATACTATTACATTATTAAAAATATGTAAGTTATTAAATTTAGATTTTTTAACACTTTTAGAAGATGCCAACTTTTATGAAAGAGAAGAGGAAAAATTGTTTTATATTATTGTTAAGAATGCAGAAACAAAGGTATTTAAAATTCATGCAACTAGTGAACAATCAGCTCTTCCTATTGTAATAGATTTTTTATCAGAAAACGATATTATTAAAATAGACGAAAAAATTAAGAATACATTGATATTTGCAACACCTGATAAAAAAGAAATGCAAATAGTATTGAAAGATTTAGAAGAAAAAAATGAATATGAAATAGCAAAAAAATATAATAGAGTTCCTTGTGAAATTAATGCTGTTTCAGATGAAGAGTTTGAGGACGATTTCGAAGATGATGACTTTGAAAGTGAAGAATATGAAGACACAGATGATTTTTTAGGCGATATAACAATATATTTTGAAATTAATAATTTCAGTAGGAGAAAATCAAATGGACACATTAATAATAAGTAATGAAAGTAATATTCTTCATGTATCAAATAAAGGTTATACTGTCGATTACACCTTTTATGATTGTAAGGGACACAGCATAGATGGAGGAATATTAGAAAGTGAAAAAGAAAAATTTAATACTCAAGAAGTTAAAAATGAAATAATAAAAATGTTTGAAGATACAATTGCCTTCTCTCAACCTTATATGATTTTAGAGGGAGATAGAGCAGACAGTTTATTAGAATTAATTGAAATGGAAGATTATAAAAATACTCAATTAAAAGTAAATGATATTTTATCTTCCGTTAAAAATAGTTCCTATATTGAACTAGATAGATAAGTTTAAAAAAATAAAAATGAAAAGGAGAAAAAAATATGAGAAAACAATATGATGATTTTACTCAAATGAAGATAAAAGAGATGTGCAAATCTATAAGTGATATGACTTATACTTATTTAGATCCAGAAACCCATTTACCTACTAAAGTACCAGCATCACATTATGAAAAAATATTGGATCAAGTTAAAGAACAATACATGGGAGAAATAACTAGTAAACAATTTTTAACTATTATGTATAATCAATTAACTGCGTTAAAGAAAGAAGATGACAAATATTTTCAACAAGCATTATTATGTATGGACTTAGGTATAAATCCAAAAGATATGAGAGTAGATGAACAATTAGCATTGTCTATGACTTATGATTTTATTTATGAAAAACAAAAAAATATGAAAAAAGATTATCATTTTTTGGATACAGAAGTTATAAATGCTTACAGAGAAACTAAGGATAATCCTGTAATTCAGGCACAGGCAATAAAAATGTCTACTGATTATGAAGAAACTCAAGAGCAAGAAGAATCTATTGATAAAGATGATGATTATGATCTTGATTATAACTAAAATCTTAATAGGGAAAATTCAAAATGACATTAGATAAAAACTATATTAAAGATACTTTAAAAAAACTGGGACAAAAATATGGTGTCAGAGAAACTTTTGAAGATTTTGTGTATTGTTGTGCATATTCTTTATCTAATTTAACAAATTTTAATGATAGTCGTGAAAAAGAATATTTGAATATATCTAAGAAATATGAGAAGGAAGATTTTAATTCATTTGCATCAATGTTATCAGCATTAACATTAGAACTTAGCAAAGATGATTGTGAAGATATTTTAGGAAA
>USIB01000018.1 GCA_900554615.1 uncultured Mycoplasmatota bacterium
AATCACTTACTACTTCTAAGGAGTTTATTTTACTTAATGATGGTAATTGGGATTTGAGAGCTAATCATTCTGTTAAGATTGATATTGATGATATTTATGAAGAAGTTGATTCAGATGAAGAGGATACTGAAGGCTTTGACGATGATGATGAAATGAGTGAAGAAGATAATTATGATGATGATTATACTGATAATAGTGATGATGATATTTTAGATGATGATTATGCAGATTTGAGTATTGTTGATGATGAAGAACTAGATGATGAGAACTAGTTCTTTTTTGTTGACTTCTGTTTTTTAATGAATTATAATATATTTATTATTTGGAGGAATATATTTATGAACTGCTACAAGGAAACATATGAGAGATTAGTTGGTGAACTTAAAGAACTTAAGTCTTCTAGGAAAGAAATTTTTAATTGTTATAGTCATTTTTCTAGTGAGTATAAAAGTCTTTCTAATAAGTATGATATAGAGAAGATGAATATTTATAGTGATTGGAAAAAGGAAAAGGGTAATCTTTCTATGTTTTTGTTAAAATTACTTATTATTGATTTTAGTTTATTTACTACACTATGGTTTGTTAATTTTATTATTTCAATTTTTTCCTCTAATATTGTGCATCTTATATCGTTATTATTATTAGTTACTATTTTGATTATTCAGACTCCTTTTGTTATGAAAAAGTATTCTAAAATATTTAGGAACTTTGAGATAAAAAACAAGGAATTAGAAAATAATTATGAAAATGAACTAGATAAGCTTCATAATAAACTTAATAGTTTATCTGGTGAACTTAGTAGAATTGATACTAATATATCTTGTAAGAGTGATGAAATTGGTATGCTTGTTATGAATTATGGTAAGTTGTGTCTTGGTATATCTGATAGTGATGAGGTTGTTTATAAATCAAATAGACCTTATACTAGAAGAAAGACTATTTATGATAAGTAAATTAAAGATGGTGATTTTATGAATAATTATAGAGAAATATATGATAAATTGTTAAGTGAACTTGAGGTGTTGAAGATTAAAAGAGGGGAACTTGATAATGAATATAGTGAGATATCTGCTGATTATGATAATGTTCAGGATGAATATGATTCTAGAATGAATGATATTTATTTAAAACAACAATCTATTTCACAAATGGTATTAAAATCTACTCTTATTCCAGCATTTACTTCTATTACGGCTTTAATTATTTTAATTACTTATTTACTTAGTTCTACAATACCTGTTTTAAACTTTTTTGTGTTATTTGTTTTGTCTACTACACTTCCTTTCTTAATTGGTTTTCCTATTATTAAAAAGATTTTTTCTAAAAAGGTTACTGAGCTTAAGAATGAAAAAAATGAAATTAGTAATTTTTATGAAGAAAAACTTGGTAATATCAAAAAAAATATGTTATCTTTATCAAAAGAGATTCAGATGTTAGATAATGCTATTGAAAATAAGAATAGTGATATTAATTTATTACTTAATGAATGTGGTAAATTATATATGGGGATTATTGATGCTCAAACTAATACTTTGGAAAATGAAAATAAACCTTATGTTAAGAAAAGAATTATTAATGATAAGTAGGATTGAACTAGTTATAGTTCTTTTTTTACTCTTTTTTCATAGTATTAATGGGAGGCTATGATGAAAAGAAAGATTAGAATAGGAATACCTAGAGCATTTTTATATTATCGTAATTATATTTTATGGAAAACTTTTTTTGAGGGGATTGGTTGCACACTTATTATTAGTCCTAATACTAATAAAGATATTATTGAAGAGGGAAAAGGTTTGTCTATTGATGAGGCTTGTCTTCCATCAAAGATTTATTTAGGTCATATTAAAGAACTTTCTTTGAAATGTGATTATATTCTTGTACCTAGAATATGTAATTATGGTAAAGGAAATAGGGTATGTATGAAGTTTAATGGTATATATGATGTTGTTAAAAATCTATTTGATGATAATATTCTCTCTTACAACATAGACTATTTGAAGGGAAGGTATCAGATATTTGGCTTTATTAAAATGGGAATAAAACTTAAGAAAAATGTTTTTAGTATTTTGTTTTATTATTTTAAGGGTAAAATCAAAGAGAAAAAATATTATATGTCCCTTTATAATAAGCAAGATAAGATATTTAGATCTAGTAAGATGAAAATTCTTATTGTTGCTCATCCTTATGTTGTGTATGATGAATATTTAAGTGGTAATATTATTAAATATTTTAGAGATAATGATATTGATATTTTATATTCTGATAGATTAGATAAAGGGACTTCTGTTAGTTATGCTGAGGATTTTTCTAATACTTTATATTTTCTTTATTCTAAGGAAATTATTGGCAGTGCTTTTTATTATAAGAATAATGTTGATGGTATTATTTTCTTATCTTCTTTTCCGTGTGGCCCTGATTCGTTAGTTAATGAACTGGCTATTAGAAAGTTAAGTGATGTGCCTATTATTAATATTACTATTGATGAGAGTACCGCTACTAGCGGGCTTGTAACTAGACTAGAAAGTTTTGTTGATATTATGAAGGCAAGGAGAGACAATGAATAAAATTATTTCTTTTCCACATTTAGGGAATTATTATATTGTATTTGATTATTTTATTAGAAAGGCTACTAAGTGTAAGGTTATTATTCCTCCTGCTACTACTAGAAGAACTATTGATATTGGTAGTAAGTATGCTCCTTCTTTTGTTTGTGTTCCATTTAAGTATAATCTTGGTAATTATATTGAGGCACTTGAAAAGGGTGCTAATGTACTGATTCAAGGTGGTGGTGGTTGTAGATATGGTTATTATGGTGAACTTGAAGAGAAAATACTAAGAGATTTGGGATATGATTTTGAATTTTATAATTTAATTAGTGATAATCATATTTCTATAAAAAAGGGATATAATTTCTGTAAAAAAATGAATAAGAAGATTAATCCTATTAGTATTTTATATTATTTATTTAATAGTCTTATTATGATTATTTGTATTGATAAAATTGAGAAGTTTATTAGACTCAATATGGGATTTGAGGTAGTCAGTGGTTCTTTTGAAAAACTTGAAAATGAATATTTTGAGAGCTTTAAAGATAATGGTGTACTTAAAAATATTTTTAATTATTTCAAGTACAAAAGAAAGTTTAAGAATATTGAAACAGAAAAGCCTACTAATCCTCTTAAAGTTATGATACTTGGGGAATTGTATTCTTTAATTGATAGTAATACTACTTATAATAGTGAAAGAAAAATTATGAAAATGGGAGTAGAGGTATATAGGTATACTGACCTTACTTATTTGCTTATTACTAAGAGATTTAAACTTGGTAATATGATTAGAAAAGGTAAAAAATATATTAAGTATCATTTAGGGGCTGACGCTAGTGGGAGTGTTGTTCTTAGTTATTTGGCCGCACAAGAAGATTTTGATGGGATACTTCATTTTAAGAGTTTTGGGTGTACTCCTGAAATATCTGCAATGAGTATTATGCAGAAAATTAATGATGAGTATGGTATTCCTATTATATATATGAGTTTTGATGCAGAAGATAATGAGGTTGGTGTTGATACAAGATTAGAGGCCTTCTATGATATGATAAAGATGAAGAGAGATAATACAAAATATTAATGTTTTCTCTTCCTTTTTATTTCCTTTTTTGTTATAATTTATTTGAAAGGATGGTTTTTTATAAGAATGAAAGAGAATAAAAGGATGGTTATTATAATTACTATATTGTGTTTATTACTTGTTTTGTTAGGAGGGTATATTATTTATGATAAAGTATTAAATAATAAAAATAGTAATGTCAGTAGTGTAAATGTTATTGATTTACTACAGGGATATTGGTATGACTATAATGAGGCAAATCGTATTTGTTATATTACTATATTTAATAAGGATAGTTTTAATTATGGGATTTATCAAACTGATGGTGCTGATTATGGTGAATATCAAAATATTGAAAAAATTGATGATGATGTTTTTAAGATTTATTTATTAGACCCTGGTTGTAATGATAATTCTTGCTTAAATGTTAGACAATATAGGGAGTATTATGTTATTGTTGATACATCTAATATTTCGAATGATATTATTTATTTAAGTTTTGATGGAATAAATTATGTTAAAAGAACATTTTTAAGTAAAAATAGTAGTGATTTTTATAATCAATTAGAAAGAATTGTTAAGTATTGAGATATTTATTATTTCTTTCTTTTTATTTTGTTATATTTTGGTTAGTAAGTATTTCACCATGAATATGATATCTTATTGTTAATTTATAGACTTTGGCTATAAATTACCCAAAGAAACTACAGGTTCTTTGGGACTAAAAATAATTTTAATATAAAATTAAATAAAATTATTTGTATCTTAATAAAAATATGATATAATAGGTATGAGTAAGAAGGTGATGGAGTGGGACTATTGTTATTTCTTTTGTTTACTACTGTTTGCATTAGTTCTATTTATATAGTTCATAAATATTTTGGTAAACATGAGTTCTATTTATTAGGTATTATTTATACTATTTTATCTTTTTTTATGTCTTTTAAATTAATTAATGTATTTGGTATGGATATCAATCCTAGTATTATTTTTACAAGTGGTTTATTTATGATTATTTATTATTTTATTAATAGATATGATGAGAATGAATATAAAAGATTTATTTGTTTAATTTTGGTTACTAGTTTAGTGTGTAATTTATTTCTTTTATCTACTTCTCTTATGATACCTTCTATTTACGATAGAAGTTCTAATTTGTATTATAGTTTGATATTTGATAATTTTATTATTTTTATTCTTTATCCTATTACTTTATTTATTACTTCTTTACTTTGTGCATATTCTTTTAAAAACTTAATTGATGAAAAGAAGAATAAGAATATTAAGTTATGTACTGCTATTACGGGACTTATGTTTATTGATTCATTTATGTTTATTTATTTTAGTTATGCTGTACTTATTAGATTTGATAAGGCACTTCTTATAGCGGGCTCTAATTATTTTATTAAGTCTATTATTATGATTATATATATGTTTATAATTAATAGGATTTTTAAAGTAAAGAAGGTGAAATAAATGAATTATATTTATATTTTTTTAGAAATTATTTTTACTTTCTTTCTGATGATTATCTTTTATAGTAAAGGAAAGAAAGATGGTCTTTATTTATATATTGCACTGATGAGTGGTTTACTTAGTGTATTTATGTTTAAGTCTATTAATTTATTTTCTTTTGAAGTTAATACTGGTATACCTATTGTTATGGGAATATTTATTTGTAATGGTATTATTATTCAAAGATATGGTATTGATGAAGTGAAGAGAATTATTTATACTTCTGGTGTATCTTATTTGACTACTAGTTTTGGTATGTTTTTACTATCTTTATATTTAGGTAGTGGATACGAAGTTAATATTAATTCTGTTTTTGATGGTTTATTTGGATATAGTATTGGTAATTTTAGGATTTTTATAGGTGGATTTATATCTCTTATATTTATGTTATGGTGTAATAGTTATATTTATTATTATGTTAGAAGAAGTAAAAATATTTTATGGTTTAGTAATATTACTAGTAGTCTTATTGTTCAAATGCTTGAAAGTATTATATTTGTTCTTCTTGGTTATTTAGGAGATGTTAGTTTTACTTTGATATTTGGAATGATTGTTATTAGATATTTAATTAAAATTGTTATTAGTGTTATGGGACTTGTGCCTGTATATATGATTGTTAAAATGAAAGATAAGTAGGTGTTATGATGAGAACAAGAAAGCAAGAATTAGTTAGTGATGATTTAAAACCTTTTGTATGTAATATTATGAAGGAATATAGGGAAAAATATAATTATTCTTTAGAGGATTTGGCTAGAGCTCTTAATTATAAAAAGAATAGACAGACTTTACATAAGTATGAAACAGGTACTCTTAATATTCCTTATGAGATATTTTTTGATATTGCTAGTATTTTTAATATTAATTCTGATGTATTTAATGAGATTCCTATGACAAAAGAGGAGAAGGAATTATTTGAGAGAAAGATGATTAGAAGTTATGTTGATGCTATGGCTGGTAATAATAATATTACCTCTAGAGGTGAAAAGATTGTTAATACTTATAAAAATGCTTCATATGAGCCAGTTAGTAAGATATGTGATTTATCTATTAGGTTAATGGATGATTCTATGTCTCCTGTATACTTGAAAGGGGACAGAATATTTTTTAAGAAAAAAGATAACTATGCTAATGGTGATGATATTGTTATTGCTGTTAAAGGAAATATGTTATCTGTTAGAAGAATATATAAAAGTGGTAAAGCAATTATACTTCAGGCCATGAACCCTAAATATCAGACTATTGTTGTTAATGTTTTTTCTGAGGACATGATACTTGGAAAAGTTGTTACTATGAGTAGAGAAATAAGATAATTATTTCTTTTTTTGGTATATAAGCATTTAAAAAGAACTTCAGTAGTGAAGTCCTTATTTGCTTTATTAGTTTAGAGCATCTTTTAATTTGTTTCCAGCTTTAAATCCAGGAACTGTTCTAGCAGCAATTTTAACTGCTTCTCCAGTTTGTGGGTTTCTTCCAGTTCTAGCTTCTCTTTTTTTAGCAGAGAATGTTCCGAAACCTACTAATGTTACTTTTCCAGTTTCTTTTAAACCTTTAATAACTCCTTCCATTACAGCGTCTAATGCTCTTCCAGCATCTGCTTTTGTTAAATCTGCTTTTTCAGCAATGAAATCTACTAATTCAGCTTTTGTCATTTTCTATTACCTCCATTATTTTTTATTAAGCAATATGTTATGCTTACTACATAAAGATATCATAATATTGTAATAAAATCAAGTATTTTAAGGAAAAATAACTAATTATTTTTGAAAAATTAACCAGTTGTATAACTTTTTTGTTAATGTTTATAATATTATTGTAAGTTTTCTTTAATTATGGTATAATAGTGCTGTTTTTGAGGGGAGATGTATTTTATGATGAATAAAACAAGAAAGGATATTATTGTAATTATTACTTATATTGCTCTTATTATTTTTGCTTTGGTTAATTTTAGTAAAATTATTTCTTTTTTTGGTAGTGTTATTAATATTTTTGCACCTTTTTTACTTGGTATTATTTTGGCTTTTGTTCTTAATGTTTTGAATAACTTTATTGAAAAGAGAATATTTGGAAAAATTAAACCTGGTAAAGTGTGGAATAAGGTTAAAAGGCCTCTTTGTATTACTCTTAGTTTAATTCTTGTTTTTTTAACTATTTTCTTTGTTATGAACTTAATTATACCGCAACTTAGGAATTCTGCTTCTTTATTTACTGAAACTTTACCAGGATATAAAGAAGACATTGTTGGTATTTTAAATAAGTTTGATGTTGATGAAGAAAATATTAATAAAGTTAGTGAATATCTTGATAACTTTAGTAAAATTATTACTGACTATATTAAGGGTAATTCTAAGGATGTTATTACGGTTACTACTGAGGTTGCTACTTCTGTTATTGGTATTATTAGTAAAGGTATTATTACTTTGGTTTTTGCCATTTATATGATTGCTCAAAAAGAGACCCTTAGTAGACAAATTAATAAGGTTATGAAGGCTTATTTAAAACCTAAGACTATAGAAAAGATTACTACTGTTGGTAGTCTTGCTAATAAGACTTTTTCTAATTTTGTTACTGGTCAGTGTTTGGAGGCTTTGATTTTTGGTAGTTTGGTTTTTGTTGGAATGCTTATATTTAGGTTTCCATATGCTTCTACTATAGGGGTTTTACTTGGATTTACGGCTTTAATTCCTATATTTGGTGCATTTATTGGTACCGCTATCGGGTTTATTCTTATCATGATGGTTAGTCCTATTAAGGCAATACTATTTGTTGTATTTATTATTATTCTTCAACAAATTGAAGGCAATTTGATTTATCCTAGAGTTGTTGGCAAAAGTATTGGACTTCCAGGTATGTGGGTGCTTTTATCTGTTACTGTTGGTGGAAGTATTGGTGGAATTCTTGGAATGCTTATTGCTACTCCTTTATGTTCCTTATTATATGCTTTATTTACTAAGGCAGTTAATGATAGACTTAGAAGTAATAGAATTGTTACTAAAGTTAAAGAAAAGGCTTAATCTTTTAGTGATTAAGTCTTTTTATAATACAATTGCTATCATATTTGATGAGCCTTTGTTTATTATTTTTGTTAGAGTTTGACATAATTTATATCTTACATTGTCTGGCATCATTGATAATTTGGCTTGTATTCCTTCTTGAACAATTACATCTAAACTGCGACCGAATATTTCACTTTTCCAAATATCATTTCCTTCTTTGTTTTCTGTTAGATAATTTATTAATTCTTTACTTTGAAGTTCACTTCCTATTATTGGCTCGAATGTGCTTTCGACATCCACTTTTATCATATGAATAGATGATGCTTTTGCTTTTAGTTTTATTCCATAACGAGAGCCTTGTTTTATTATTTCTGGTTTATCTAGTTTCATATCATCTAGAGTAGGTGAGGCTATTCCATATCCTGTTTGTTTTACCATTTTTAAGGCTGATTTTATTTGATTGTATTCTCTTCTTGCTATATTTAATTCTTGGAATAAGGATAGTAGTTCTGCTTTTGATGATACAGATATTCCCATTATATCATTTAGAACTCTACTATAAAGACCTTGTGGTGCTTCTAGATTGATAGTTACTTCACCAGTTCCTGAATCTACTTCTGATATATAGGCTTTGGAAATGTATTCTGATTCTGTAAAGTTTGTATTTATTTTATCTATGTCTCTTAATTTTTTTACTTCTGTTATTGATTCTTTGATGATACGGATATATTCTTTTTTTAGATAGTGGTCTGGAGATAGAATTGCTATCCATTCTGGCATATTTACTTTTATTTGTTCTATGGGAAACTCATATAGTGATTCTTTTAATATGTTATACATATCTCTTTCTTGCATGGCTTCAATACTTATAGGCATTACTGGTACTTTGTACTCTTCTTTTAGGGAATCCGCTAGTGCCTCGGTTTCTGGAAGCATTGGATGACTACTATTTAGTAATACTATGTAAGGTTTTCCTACTGCTGTTAACTCTTCTATTACTGTTTTTTCTGCTTCTATGTATTCGCTTCTTGGTATATCTCCTATTGAACCATCAGTCGTTACTACTATTCCTATGGTTGAGTGTTCTTTTATTACTTTTTCTGTACCTATTTCTGCTGCTTCTGTAAATGGTATTGGCTCGCTATACCATGGGGTCATTACAAGTCTTGGTCCATTTTCATCTTCATATCCTTTAGCTGCTTTGACTACATAACCTACACAATCTATCATTCTTATATTGGCAGTGAAGTCTTCTACTTTTATTTTGGCTGCGGTTGCGGGAACAAACTTTGGCTCGGTTGTCATTATGGTTTTTCCAGCAGCGGCTTGTGGTAGTTCATCTAAACATCTTTTTCTTTCGTATTCATCTTCGATGTTTGGAATTACTAGATTTTCCATAAACTTTCTTATGAATGTTGACTTTCCTGTACGTACTGCTCCTACTACTCCTAGATAGATATCTCCTCCTGTTCTTTTTGTTATATTTTTTATGACTTCTATTTTTTCCATTAACATACCTCTTTTCTTTTTATCACTAAACTATATGTTATTTATCTTGAAATATGTAAAAAAAGAAAAGAATTATTTTTTTCTTTTCAATATCTCTTTTAAAAAGTAGTTATATAGGTTTTCTGTATTTTCTAAATCTTCTGGATGGAATTGTACTCCTATTACGAAATGATTATCATCTATATATTCTATCCCTTCTATTACATTGTCTTCTGATAGTGCTGATATTTTAAATGGTTTATTTATTTTTTTTACTGCTTCTTTATGTCTTGTATTAACTAGTAATTCTGGTCCGAATATTTTATAAAGATTGGTATTTGGTAATATATTTATTTTATGTTTTTTTTGTTTATCGTTATGATTTTCTACTTTTATTAACTTTTGTTCATCAGTGGTATTTTGACTATACAATCCTATTATTTGATGTCCCATACATATTCCTAGTACTGGTATATTGTTTTTGATTGCATAGTCTAGTATTTGGAAATGGTATGGATGTATATCACTTCCTCCTTGAAATATTATTCCATCACATATAGATAATATATTTGTGTTTATTAGGCCATTATCATAATTTAATATTCCTATAAATTCACATTTATTATTTAAGTATTTTAGATTGTTTTTGGTTATTATTTGTACTTTAGTGTCTTTTATTATATCGTCTCTTGCGATTACTCCTACTACTATATTTTTCATTTATCTAGTAGTGTATCTATGTTTTTTGGTACTTTATCATTTAGTATAGTTTCTATTATTTTCTGTTCTTTCTCTTTTGATACCTCTCTACCTGTCATTTTGGCTAAATCGTTTATTACTTCTTTTAGTACTTTTTCATCTTTCATATTACCTTTTTGAAGTTTATCTGCTAACGACAATATTGTCTCTTTATTTACATTGGTTTTCTTTTCTACCTTTTTAAAAAAATTATCTGAAAACATAAAAGAACCTCCTGATACATTATATGTTAGGAGTTCCTTTTTGTTAATTATTTATCTTGTAAATGGTTTATTTTCTATTATTCAATCATTCTACTATTAATTATTTTTATTTTTATATTCTAGTTTTATTGGTGTACCTTCAAAGTCAAAGTTTTCTCTTAACTTGTTTTCAAGATATCTCTCATATGAAAAGTGTATTAACTTATTGCTATTTACAAAAAGTGTAAACTTTGGTGGTACTGTTCCTGTCTGCTGTGCAAATGATATTTTTAATCTTTTTCCTTTGTATGAAGGAGGTGCTTTCATCATTACGGCATCTCTTATTACTTCATTTAGAGTGCTTGTTTTTATTTCTCTATGTGAATTTTCATATGCTTTATCTATTTCAGGCATTATTGTGAATATTCTTTTCTTTGTTAGTGCTGATACGAATGTTATTTTTGCATATGATAGGAATTTGAACTCTGCTCTTACTAGTTTTGTAAATGTTGATATATCATTTTTGTCATTTACTGTATCCCATTTGTTTACAACGATAATGATTGGTTTTCCTTCTTCTAATGCATAGCTTGCTATGTGTTTATCGTGCTCTATTATACCTTCTTCGGCATTTATTACTAGAAGGCAAACGTCACTTCTTTCTATTGCTTTCATTGACCTTAAGACAGAATATTTTTCTATTCTTTCAAATATTTTTCCACTTTTTCTAATACCAGCTGTATCGATTGCTACATATTTCTTTTTATTGTAAGTAAACTCTGTGTCTATGGCGTCTCTTGTTGTACCCGCTATCGGTGATACTATTACTTTTTCTTCATTTAATAATGCATTTACTAAACTGCTTTTTCCAACATTTGGTCTTCCTATTAGACAGAACTTTATTCTATCATCTTCTTTTTCTTCTTCGATTATTTCATTAAAATCTTTTGTGATACTATCTAATAAGTCTGTTAGGCCTATTGAATGTTCTCCACTTACTGGCACAACTTCTTCAAAACCTAGTTCGTAGTAATTATAGATATTTTCTTCTCTTTTGGCATTGTCTAATTTGTTGACTACAACTATTACTCTTTTTCCTGATTTCATTAATATATCTCTAATTACATAATCATTTTGATTTAATTCTTCTAATCCATCTACTACAAATAGAATTATTTCTGCTTCTTCAATGGCTATATTTGCTTGTATTATTATTTCATCGTTGAATTCTTCTTCTGATACATCTATTCCTCCAGTGTCTATTAGATGGAATTTATAATTATCATATGTTACTGTTCCATATATTCTATCTCTTGTTACACCAGGAGTGTCTTCTATTATTGATACTTTTTTTCCTATTAATTTGTTAAATATTGTTGATTTACCAACATTTGGTCTTCCAACGATTGCAACTGATGGTACTTTCATCCAAATCACCTCTTCCTTAGTATTATATCAAAAAAAAAGAGAAAATACTATAGTTTTATTCTTAGTCCGTTATTTATTATTTCATATGTATTTTCATAAATTATTTCTGATTTCTCTAGTAAACCTAGATATTTCTTTTTATCTATTTTATCATTCAGTTCTAAATAGAAGTTATTTTTGTAGTAATATATTTTATTTTCTAGTGTTTTATTTATATCAAAATAGTCTATTTTATATAAAAATTGTGTATCGGTGTGAATTGTTATTTTTACTTCTATTTCGTTAGTTTCGTAGTTTTTATTGTTTTTAAAATCTACTATTGTTCCATAATTTATATCTTCGTATATTTCTAAAAGTATTAAACCACGTATTTTGTTTTTTTTGTTTATTTTTTTTATGATTTCTTTTGTGAGATTTTGTACTTCTATTTGATCATATATATTTATTACTTTACTTGGCAATTTTATTTGATAAGTATCTTTGTTTATTTTTGTTATTATCATATTTCACTTCCATAATAATTTATGAAAAAAAAAGAAAAGGGAAACTCTATTGTAGATATTTCTCTATTTCATTATATACTTCATTTTTTCCTGTTTTTGTTACACTTGAAAATAGTATTATATCGTTTTCACTATTTAGATTTAATTCTTTGATAATGACATTTTTATTCTTTTGATGACTATTTTTTGGTACTTTGTCTACTTTTGTACATATTATTGTTACTGGTATATCATAATATTTTAAGTAATTATACATTAAGACATCATCTTCAGTGGGTTTGTGTCTAAAGTCTATTAATAAGAAAACCATTTGTAAGTTTGCTCTTGATTTTAAATAATTTTCTATTATAAGTCCAAACTTTTTCTTTAAAGAATTTCTTACTTTTGCAAAACCATAACCAGGAGCATCTACTAAATAGAATTCATCATTGATTTTATAGAAGTTTAATGTTTGTGTTTTTCCAGGGGTGGCAGAAGTTCTAGCATAGTTCTTTCTATTTATTATTGAGTTAATAAAACTACTTTTTCCAACATTACTTCTTCCTACTAGAAGAAATTCTTTTTTATTATCTGTTGGATATTGACTTTCTCTTACTGCTGATATTATCAATTCGATGGTATTTATTTTCATATTTCTCTCACCGAGATAATTTTATCATAATATGGTAAAAAATGCAAATTGTGGAGTATTTTTAAGTTAGTTACTTTTATATTTTCTTGCTAATCTTTTTGCCTTTTTATATAACTTGAATGGATTATTTTCTTTTTCTTGGTATTTTAACATTTCATCTTGAATATGTAGTGCTATTATATAATCTATTTTACTATCTTTAGTTATTCTACTATTTAATTTTTCTATGTAGTCTTTTTCTTTTATGCTATAATTTTCTTCTAAATATATTCGTTCATATAACATGGGTAATACTTCACTTTCTTTTCCGATATCTATTTTTTTTCCTAAAAAGTTATATAATAATAATCCATGTGTAAATTCATGTATATTTATTAAAAGTGTTTGTTCATTTTTTATGTAGGGGGCTATTATTTGTATTTTTTGTAATACATTAGATTTATTCAATATATAATAGCAACCAATAAAATCTCTATTTTCTTCTTCATAGTAATCAAAAAATATTCCTTGTTTGTGTAAATATTTTATTGCCTCTTCATTATAAAGATTGTGTTTCTTTAAAAATTCTATAAATATTTGATAATAATTTTTTTCCATAGTGAACTCCTTAATGTTTTTTTTAAGGAAGAAATTATTTGTCTCTGTCCATAAATATTAGTGCATATCTTAGTATGTTTAAAAGTGTTGATAGCATTGATGCTACATAGGTAAATGCTGCTGCTACTAACATTTTTCTTGCAGATGATATGTCGTTTTTATCTAGTAATTTTTGTTCTTTTAATTCATTTAATGCTCTTTTTGATGCATTAAACTCAACAGGGAGTGTTATTATTTGAAAGGCTAATAGGGTAAGTAGTAATATTATTCCTATTTCTATTAATTTGTATGAACAAAATGCTCCTATTGCAATTGCTAGATATCCTAGTCTTGTGCATAAGTTTACAGTAGGAATTATTTTACTTCTTATTCTCATTGGTTTATAACTTTCTTTATCTTGAATGGCATGTCCACACTCGTGTGCTGCAACTGCAAGAGATGCTATACTTGATCCATGATAGATATCTGTGGATAATTTTATCACTTTTTTTGTTGGGTCATAATGGTCAGTTAGATTTCCTGTTGTTTCTAGTATCATTATATCTTTTAGCCCATTTTTATCTAATATTTTTCTAGCAGTATCATAGCCAGTTAAATCTTTATTATTTAGTTTCTTTTTATATTTACTATACGCTATAGATACTGATAATTGTGATATTAATGTTATTATAAATGCTATCCATATTAACATATCATAAGTTATATTTATTGTATTATTATTCATATCTTTTTCCTCCTTTTAATATTATAATTTTTAAATATGGTAAAATTATGTGATTTTAAAAGATATTAAATGGATATCTATTTGGCAAGTTTAAACTAAAAGTTAGTGTTTCTTTTGTAGTGGGGTGTTTAAATGTTATAGACTTTGCAAATAGGGCAATATTTATATTGTTAGGATTATTTCCATATTTAGAGTCTCCTACTAGAGGATTTCCTCTACTTGAAAATTGTAATCTTATTTGGTGTGAACGTCCTGTTATTAGATTTATTTCTACTAATGATAAGTTATCTTTAGTATTTAGTACTTTGTATTCTAATGCTGAGTATTTTCCATTTTCTTTATTAGTTATTTTACTTATATTGTTATTTTTATCTTTTATAAGATAGTCTTCAAGTATTCCTGTTTTTGGTAGTTTATTTTGAACTATTGCTAGATATGTTTTGTGAAAAGTATTATTTCTAATTTCTTCACTTAATCTAGATGCTGCTTTAGATGTTTTAGCAAATACCATTATGCCTCCTACTGGTCTATCTAATCTATGTACTAATCCTATAAAGGCATCTCCTTTTTTATTTTCATGTTCTATTCTGTATTTTTTTAATATTGTTATCATATCTGTATCTTTACTTTTATCTTCTTGAACTGGTATATTAACTGGTTTTTCTACGACTAGAAGATGATTATCTTCATATATTATGTTAATTTTTGGTAACTTTTCCATATATTCCACAAGGTAATATTAAGTTATCTTCTATTACAGGTAGACAATTTTCTCCAGTTTCTATTTTATAACCAGGAAAGTTTTGTTTTAAAATGTTTTCTAGTGAGATATGACTTATTCCAGTTGTATAACAACTTATTAATAGAAATGAAAAATCTTCAGATAACACTTTTTTTACTTTATCTAGTAGACGAGGAAAATCGTTTTCAAATTTCCATACTTCTTTGTTTGGACCTCTTCCATAACTGGGTGGATCCATAATTATTCCTTCATATTTTCTTCCACGTCTTTCTTCTCTTTCAAGAAACTTTATTGTATCTTCTGTTATGAATCTTATCTTTTTATCTTCTAATTTGCATAGTTTCATATTTTCTTTTGCCCATTCATTGATTCCTTTTGATGCATCTACATGTACTGTTTCAGTTGCTCCAGCATTTGCTGCTGTCATTGTTGCACATCCTGTATAAGCAAATAGATTTAATATTTTCATCTCATTATGATCTTTTTTATAGTCTTTTATTTTACTTTCTATAAAATCCCAATTTGCTGCTTGTTCTGGAAAAATACCAGTATGTTTGAAGTTTGTTGGAGAAACTTTAAAAGTTAGACTATTATAATTTACTGTCCAGAACTCTGGTAATTTTCTTTTGAATTCCCATGAGCCACCACCTTCTGTACTTCTGTGGTAGTGGGCATCAAAACTAATCCATTTATCTTTTTTATTCCATATTATTTGTGGATCTGGTCTTATTAAGATGATATCTTTCCATCTTTCTAGTTTTTCTCCGTTTCCGGTTTTTATACATTCATAGTCTTTCCATTTATTACTTATATTCATTTTTGCACCTCTTATTAATTATAACATATAATAGTTAAAAATAAACTAAATTAATTTTCAATTATAAGGTTACTATTTCCTAGTGGTAGATATAGTAATGAACTTATTAGGGCAAAAAAGGTTGCTACTACTAAATATTTTTCGCCTTCATTGTTATTGGGATCACTATTTTGATAACTATAATAAGCATTTAAAAAGAAGTATATTGCTATTATGGCATTAAGCCTACGATTATAATAATATATCTTATTTGCTGTTTCATTTGATATACTTGGTATATTTAAAACACTTTTCTTTTTTTCATTTATTAAGTAAAATGATACTGATGATTTTACTACTAACAAAAAGAAAAAAATGATATCTATATTAACTTCTTTTAGAAGATTTTCATTATTGTTATTCATACTTAATTATATAAAAAGAATGATAAAAATATCATTCTAATCTATATCTGTATTTATTTTTACATATTCTTCTCTCATTATTGTCATTATTCTTACTATAAAGTCTAAATCTTTTTCGTGTAAATATTTACAGTTTTCTACTATATATTTTATTTTATCTATATTTTGATCTTCTTTACTATTTATGTCTAGTAATGAATTTAGGTCAATTCCGAATATTTGTGCTATTGTTTTTAATGTTCCTGCGGTTGGTTCTGATTTCCCTGTTTCAATTCTTGATAGATAATTTCTATTTACTTTTAGCATTATTGCTAATTCTTCTTGCGAAATACCTTTGCTTTTTCTTAGGTATTTTATTTTTTCTCCTAACTTCATATGTACCTCCATAGACTATTTTTATTATAATAAATTATTTTTTATTTGTAATAATATGTTATTATTATTACCAAAATTGCAATAATTATTATCTAATTTTGACTATTCTATGTAAAAAATAGATATTTTTGTTATAATTATTTTAGAGGTGGTTATTTTGGAATCAAGTTTATTTATTGATAAGATAAGTCTTAATAGAGACAGAATAGATAGTTTTGATGAGTATCCTTTTAATATTGAAATTATTAAGGATTTTAATGAATTAAAATTTATAAAACCAGTTACTTTCTTTGTAGGTGAAAATGGAACTGGTAAATCTACTTTTATAGAGGCAATAGCAGTTGCTATGGGACTTAACGCTGAGGGAGGAACACAAAACTTTAATTTTACCACAAAAAATACTACTTCAAATTTGTCTAATTATTTAAAAATATCTAGGCATAATTATCCTGAAAATAAGTTTTTTCTTAGGGCGGAAAGTTTTTATAATTTTTCTTCAGAAGTACAACGATTAGTTGAAGAAGATCATTATTTTAAACTTTACAGATCTTATGGTGGAAATTTACATAATTGTTCTCATGGTGAGTCGTTTATAAAGCTTGTTGAAAATAGATTTGGTGATAATGGGTTATATATTTTAGATGAGCCCGAGGCAGCTTTATCGCCAGAAAGGCAAATGACTCTTTTATGTTTGATAGATGATTTAGTAAAAAGAGGAAGTCAGTTTATTATAGCGACACATTCTCCTATTTTAATTTCTTATTATGATGGAATAATTCTTGATTTAGATAATAATTTTAAAATTACTAAATATGAAGATACAAAAATATATAATCTGTATAGATTGTATTTAGATAATCCTTATGGTATGCAAAAAAGACTTTTTGATGAAGAAGATTAAAAGTCTCTTGTTTTTTGAATATAAAATTGCTATAATATTAATGATTTGAATGGAGGAAGTTATGATATCAAAAAGTGAATTAGAAAGTTTAGCTAAAAAACTTATGTTTGAAATGAATGATGATGAGTATGAAACTTTAAAAAAAGAATTTGATGTTATTCTTGAACAGATGGATTTAATTGGTAATATTAAAGGTATTGATAAAGTAGAACCAATGACATTCCCTTTTGATTTGGAACTAAATGATGATTATTTGAGAGAAGATGTATACAATAATGAAATTGATTTTGATGATATGAAGATTAATGTTAGAGATTATGAAGATAATAGAGTAAAGGTTCCTAAGGTGGTGGAATAATGACAAATAAACTTATTGATGATATTAGAAATAATTTAGATAATGGTAATGTTACTAGTGAGATGTTATTTGAAGAGGCTACTAGTAAGGCTAAAAAATATCAAGATGAATATAACTGCTTTGTTACAATTATGGATAAAAAAGAAGAAATTGAAGGAAACAGTATACTAAGAGGAATGCCTTATGCTTTAAAAGATAATATTTCTACTAAAGGAATACTTACTACTGCTTCTTCGAATATTCTTAAAGATTATATTCCTTTATATGATGCTACTATTTATAAGAAATTAAAAGAATCAGGTGCAGTACTTATGGGTAAGACTGTACTTGATGAACTTGCTATGGGAGGAACTGGGACTACTGGACATACTGGTGTTGTTAGAAATCCTTGGGATAAGACGAGAATGATTGGTGGTAGTTCTGCTGGTAGTGCGGCTTCTGTTGCTCTTGGTATTGTTCCTTTTGCGATTGGCTCTGACACAGGCGATTCTATTAGAAAACCTGCTGCTTATGGTGGAGTAGTTGGATATAAGCCTACTTATGGTAGAATATCTAGATATGGTTTATTTGCTTTTGCTTCTAGTTTAGATCATCTTGGAGTATTTGCTAGAAGTGTTAAAGATGTAAGTTATGTTATTGATATAGTTAAAGGTCACGATGATGAGGATATGACTAGTTTACCTGATGAAGATATTTCTTATGTTGATAATTTAGATAATGAAATTAAAGGTAAAAAATTATTTTATATAAAAGAAGCTATGGATATAGTTAGTGATAGTGCTGAATTAAAAGCTATTATGGATAATTTTAAAGAGGTTATTAGAAAATGTAAATCTTTAGGATTTGAAGTAGAAGAAGTTACTTTTGGTAAGGAGTTACTTGAGGCTATATATCCTGTGTATAATGTTATTTCTTGTGCAGAAGCTACTAGTAACAATTCTAATTTAACTGGTATTCCATTTGGTAGTAGAGTAGAAGCAAGCAATGTTAATGATATAATGATGAAGACGAGAACGGAAGGTTTTTCTGAACTTATTAAGAGAAGATTTGTTATTGGTAGTTATGTTCTTCAAAAAGAGAATCAAGAAAAATTATTTTTAAATGCTTCTAGAGTTAGAAGACTTATTGTTGATAGAATGAATGAATTATTTAAAAAATATGATGGCCTTATTATGCCTACGAGTGGTGATATTGCTCCATTATTTGATAAGGCTAGTGATAAATTATCAGATGAGTATTTGATTCTTGGTAATCATCTTGTTATTGGTAATTTTGGGGGATTCCCTAGTATTTCTATTCCTAGTGGTTTTGTTAATAATATGCCGGTTAGTATAAATATTACGGGTAGAGCTAGAGAAGATTATTTAGTACTTAATATGGCTAATAAAATAGAAGAAGTACTTGGATGTAAAGGTATGGTGGCTAAAGATGAGTAAATATATTCCAGTTATTGGACTTGAAGTTCACTGTGAACTTAAAAGTAATAGTAAAAACTTTAGTACTGGTAAAAATGGTAATGGTGATGTTAATACTAATTTATCAGTAGTTGATATTGGATATCCTGGTATTTTACCATTTGTTAATAAAGAGGCAGTTAAAAAGAGTATTATGGTTGCTTTGGCTTTAAATTGTGAGTTACCTGAAAAACTTACTTTTGATAGAAAAAATTATTACTATCCTGATTTACCTAAAGGATATCAGATTACACAGTTTAAGAATCCTATTGGTACTAATGGTTATGTTATGATTAATGTTGATGGTACTGATAAAAGAATAGATATTCATGATACACATTTAGAAGAAGATACTGCTAATATGGATCATTTAAGTACTTATTCTTTAATTGATTATAATAGGGCAGGAGTGCCACTTCTTGAAACTGTTACTGAGCCTTGTATTGGTTCTTCAAAAGAGGCTATTGCTTACTTAGAAGCACTTAGAAATATATTCTTGTATTTGGATGTTAGTGATGCAAGGGCAGATCTTGGTCAAATTAGGGTAGATGTTAATGTTTCGATGAAGAAAGAAGAAGATTCTGAACTTGGTACAAGAGTTGAAATGAAAAATATTAATTCTTTTTCTACCGTTAAAGAAGTTATTGAGGTTGAAATTAAAAGACAGACAGAAATACTTGAAGCTGGTGGAACTATTGAACAGGAAACTAGAAGATATGATGAAGCTAATAAAACTACAGTATTTATGAGAGGTAAGAGTGATGCTATCGATTATAAGTATTATACTGAGCCTAACATTCCTCCAATTAGATTGAGAGAAGAATTTATTAATGAAATTAAAAATAGTATGCCTGTTCTTGAATATGAAAGAAAGAATACATATATGAATGAATATGGTATTAGTAATATTGATGCTAGTACACTTACTAAAGATAAGAAATTATCTGATTACTTTGAGAGTATTATTAGTTATGGTTCTAATCCTAAAGATACTTCTAATGTAGTAGTAGGTTTCTTGCTTGGATATTTGAATAAGAATTATAAAGATATTGCAGATATTAATATTGAACCAAAAGATTTTAGTGAAATTATTAAAATGATGAGTGAGGGCAAGATTTCTAATAAACAGGTTAAGGATATCTTTACTATGGCATTAGATGAAGATAAAAGTGTTTTAGAGATTGCTAAATCTATTGGTACTCAGATAAGTGATAAAGAAGAAATTAGGAAAATTATTAATGAAGTATTTGATGAAAATCCTAAAGTTATAGATGATTTTAAGTCTGGTAAAAATGTTAATGGTTTCATTATGGGACTTATTATGAAGAAAACTTCTGGTAAGGTAAATCCTGGAGTTACTAATATGGTATTAGGAGAAGAACTTAGTAAATTATAAGTTTATCAACAAAAACTGTTGATAAACTTTTCTTCTTTTGGGTATTTTTTTATTAAAAAATGCATAAAATATTAAAAAAGTTAAAAAAGTACTTGATTAATTAAAAAAAGTGTTATATAATTAAGAAGTCTTGTGGAAGTATTGGCCAATTAGCTCAGTCGGTAGAGCACTCGGCTGTTAACCGATAGGTCGTAGGTTCGAGCCCTACATTGGCCGCCATTTGATAATTAAGAGTCTATCATTGATAGATTCTTTTTTTGTACTATTTACGACCTATCTTATATTTTTAGTGTTGTATATTTTTATTAATTGATAAAGTTATAAGTGTATGAACCTTGACTGTGAATATGATAGTACAAGAGTGTTTTAGTTTTGAGATTACAAGCTCAAAACTATTTGCCAAGACCTTAGGTTTGGCAAACTATAGAAAAATAAAAGAAAAAGTAATAAAATTATTGACAAACATATATATATTGTGGTATATTTATGTCAACCGAAAGGTGTTTTTATTTTAATCAAATATTGGGAGGATTTTGAAATGATAGAATATTTTAAAGGCGTAAAGAAAGAAATATCTAGAATTAGATGGACAAACAAAAAAGAACTTGTTAAATACTCTGTATCAACAGTAGCATTTATGGTCTTTTTTGGAGTATTTTTCTATGCTATTGATTTATTGGTAGCATTACTAAGGAGTAAGATATAATGAAAAAAGAGTGGTATGTTGTAAATACTGTAAGTGGTTACGAGTATAAAGTAAAAGAAAAACTAGAAATGAGAATTAACTCTATGGATTTACATGAAAATATATTCAGAGTTATTGTTCCAGAACAAAAAGAAATAGAATATAAAGATGGAGTAAAAAAAGAAAAAATCAAAAAAATGTTCCCAGGTTATGTTCTAGTAGAAATGGTAATGAGTGATGAAGCTTGGTTTATAGTTAGAAATACTCAAGGAGTAACAGGATTTATTGGTTCATCTGGTAAAGGAGCAAAACCAATACCATTATTACCACAAGAAGTAGATAAAATACTAAATAGTATGGGTATGAGTAGAATTGATATAAGCAAAGACCTACAAGTTGGAAAAAGAGTTAAAATTGTTGAAGGACCATTTAAAGATATGGAAGCAAAAATTAGTGAAATTGATTTAAAAGAACAAAAACTAACAGTCCTTGTTGATTTATTCGGTCAAGAAACATCAGTTGAAGTAGAATTATCTCAAGTAGAAGGTATATAATTGTATAAGAAAGCATTAAAATATAACAAAAAGTAAAAACATCATAAAAAAACAATTGCAATTTAATAAAAAATATGATATTATTAAAAACGCAAACACGAATAATTGTGTTTAAGTAATAAAGTGGGAGGCGCGGACGCTAATTGAACCACTCGCGAAAAAATATAAAATATAGGAGGTGTTTTTCGTGGCAAAAGAACTTACTAAAAAAATTAAATTACAAATTCCAGCAGGAAAAGCTACACCAGCTCCACCAGTAGGAAC
>USIB01000019.1 GCA_900554615.1 uncultured Mycoplasmatota bacterium
GGTGCTTCTTTTGTCTATTTTCTATGTATCATATTATCTATATAGACAATAGTGACAAAAATAATCATAGCAAGTGCTACAACTGATTCCACTACTAAAACCTTAGAGCCCCCTAAGAAGTAAAAAAGTTCTTTCATCATAGACGTCACTCCTTTCTCTTAGGATTACTAAGATTTCGGAGAGAAAACACCGATTAGGCATTACCTACATAATAGTATCATATTTGTACTAGATAGTCAATATAATTTTAGCATTTTTACTTATATTTTATATACATACATATGTATTAATTAACTAAAAAGCATTGCTATTTTTATTAAAATATAATATAATGTATATGAAGAGAAAATTACTCATAATAAAAATGGGTAACACCTAGTTGTGAAAGGTGTTCTCTCCATTTTCTAAAATGAAGGCACCTCTATAATTATCAAGAGGAGCCTTTTTTATCTCTTATTTCTTCTATTATCTAGTTAGATAATAGAATATTATATAATATACTAAATAGAAGTATTCATTTAGTATATTTTTTATTATATATAATAATTATGAGAAAGACTTATAATTAAGGCTTTCTCATACATCAATAAGACCTATTCATAGGGCTTATGATGAAAACAAGATAAACCTTAGGTTATCTTGTCCACTCAAACTCAAAATCAAATATTCTAACAATATCTCCCTCTTTAATACCCATACTAATAAGTTCATCATCAATACCCATTCTTCTAATCTTATTAGAAAATCTCTCATATGCTTCTTCAGTATTAAAGTTAGTCATTCTAAATAATTTCTCTACAGCATCTCCCTTAATAACATATACATCTTTATCTTTAATAATAGTAAAAGGTTTCTCTTTCTTAAACTTATATAAAACATGACTCTCAACCATATCTTCATCATATAAAGAAGTATCCTCTATTTCTTTAGTTAAAGAAGATAATTTATTAATAACTTCATCTAATCCATCATTAATTAAAGCAGTAACCTCAAAAATATTATCATTTTTAATCTTCTTCTTAAACTCTATCAAGTTCTCTTTAGCCTTTTCACCATCCATCTTATTAGCAATAATAATCTCTTCTTTAGTAAGAAGTTTAGGACTAAAAGATTCAAGTTCTTTTCTTATAGCAACATAATCATCATAAGGATTTCTCCCTTCAGTACCAGCCATATCAATAACATGGGCTATTATTTTAGTTCTCTCTACATGTTTTAAAAACTTATGACCAAGACCTACTCCCATACTAGCCCCCTCTATTAAACCAGGAAGGTCCGCTACTACAAAAGTATTATCACTAGTCTTAACCACTCCCAAATTAGGAGATAAAGTAGTAAAATGATAGTCTGCTATCTTAGGATTAGCATTTGATATCATAGAAAGAATAGTACTCTTACCAACCGAAGGCATACCAACTAGTCCAACATCCGCTATCATACGAAGTTCAACTTTAATATTTCTAACTTCACCTGGCTCACCATTCTCAGCATATGATGGACAAGGATTACTACGAGAAGATAAACTTACATTACCTCTACCTCCTCTTCCACCATAAGCAATAACAGCCTCTTCACCATTCTTAGTAAAATCAGCAATAATAGCATTCGTATCAGCATCCTTAACAGTAGTTCCAACCGGTACTTTAACTATTAAGTCCTCACTATTACTACCATATTTATTTTTACCTTCACCATTCTCCCCATTATTCCCTTTTATCTTCTTTTGATATCTTAAATCTATTAGTGTCTTAAGACCTCCATCAGCCTTAAAGATAATGTCTGCTCCTTTACCACCATTACCACCAAATGGTCCACCCATTGGTACACAAGCCTCTCTTCTATAGGCCATACATCCATTACCACCACTACCTGCTTCTACTCTTATTAATACCTCATCTACAAACATATTATCATCTTCCTTCAAACCTTACCTTAAATATTACAACCAATACTAATATAATAATTAACATTATATATATACCACTTACCCATAATATTCTAAGATAATTTATTTTCTTTTTTTCTTTTCCCATCTTTAACCTCTTTTATTTTTACTATTATTTTCCCAAACAACTCACTCAAGAAATCTATTACATAAGTATCTATAAAAGCAAGAACAGCAATAAAGATAATACTTACTATATCAAACTTTGAGACTAAAAACAAGTCTGGAAGTAAAATTAATAGTTCAAAAAATGAAATTGAACAAAATAATAGTAATATTTTTCTCCATAAATTAAGTGGTTTACATATAGTATATAAAAGTCTTAATGTTATAAATCCAGTTAATGATACCACTACTAACCTATACGAATCAAAACTTTTACTAAAAATACCACAAAACATTATTATTAAAAAGATATTAAACATCACAGTTATACCATTAGGTACAGCATTACGAAATACTTTAGCAATAAAATCTTTATCTACTTTATTATAATTTGGTTCTAGTGCTAAAAAGAATGACGGAATACCAACACAAGTAGCACTAATTAATGATAATTGTATTGGATAAAAAGGATACTCATGTGATAACCCTATTGATAATAAACATAATAGAAATGAATATGTTGTCTTTATCAAATACATAGAGGCTACTCTCTCTATATTATTCACAACTCTTCTTCCCTCATTTACTATACTAGGAAGTACTCCAAAATCATCAGTTTTCAAAACAACATCTGCAACACTCCTAGCGGCACTTACTCCACTTCCTAAAGCAATACCACAATCAGCCTCTTTTAGAGCAAGTATATCATTTACTCCATCTCCTATCATACCAACAGTACTATCTTCTTTCAATGCTTTTATTACCATTTGTTTTTGACTAGGAGTCATTCTACCAAATATTGTCTTCTCTTTTACTACTTTTTGTAATTCATTATAATCATTTGGTAAATCTTTACCCTCTATATATCTATCATACCCTTCAAAATCTAGTTGTCTTAATATATTAGATACTGTACTAGGATTATCTCCTGATATTATTTTTATTTCTACATTCTGTTCCTTAAAATATCTTAATGTATCTCCAGCATTACTTCTTATATTATCTTTTATTACAATAAAAGAGATTACTTCTACTTTACTTTTTTCTTTAGCAAGAGTAATTATTCTATATCCCTTCTCAACATACTTAGAAAGTTCTGGATAATCTTCTATCTTCTTATCAGTAATATACTCTAACGCACCTAAATAATATTTTACCCCTTCAATAGTAGTAATACTACACTTTTTAAGAGAACTAAATGGTACTCTATCTTCTACTTTCAAAGTAGTCTTTACCCCATATTTATTCTTCAAGGCTTTATCTGTTGAATTATTTGCTTCTAATGTATTTATATTTGCTATTATCTCTTCTATATCATCTTTATTATTTAGTTTTATTAATTCAACTACTTCCATTGTTCCATCGGTTATAGTACCTGTCTTATCTAAACATAATATATCAGTACAAGAAAGTATCTCTATACCATGAAGTTTCTCTATAATAACATTCTTCTTAGCCATCTTAACAACACCTGCTGTTAAAGCAATAGAAGTAAGAAGTACTAATCCCTCTGGTATCATTCCTATTATACCTGCTACTGTAGATAGTATTGCTTCGTTATATGTTTGTCCACTATAAAAGTACTGACTTATAAATAATAGTAATCCCACTGGTACTATCATAAATGTAATAATTTTTAATATTTTATTTATTGTATTTTGTAAATATGACGAATTATCTTTAATACTTGTTGCCTCTTTTATCAAATTACTAGCATAATTATCCTTACCTACACTTATTACTTTAGCATAAGCATTACCACTAGTAACAATAGACCCTGACATTATTTTATCATCTTTTCTTTTAATAATAGCATCAGATTCACCAGTAATTACCGATTCATCTACTTCTAAACTACTAGATTTTAAAATAATCATATCAACAAGAGCAGACTCTCCAGTAGATAAATATATTACATCATCCATTACTATATTCTCTTTTGGTATCTCTTCTTTTTGACCTTCTCTTATTACTGTTACCGTATCTTGCTCAGTTACCTTTAATTTTTCTAGTATTTTCTTTGATTTAAACTCTTGATATATAGCAATAATTGTATTAACTATCATAGTACCCGCAAACAAAGCATTCTGAAGTGACCCAGTTGTTAACACTAATACCACTAATGATATATTTAATATATTAAATAATGTTATTGTATTAGAAAGTATTATTTGCTTATTAGTCCTTGTATATTTTACTTTATCTTTATTACTTAAACCATTATTCTCTCTATATTCTATTTCTTGTCTATTCAAACCTTCCATAGTTCCTCCTAGTTAAAAAGGACTTATTAATGCCCTTATTTTCTATAATAATAAACATTACTATCCATTTCAGGAAAAGCCATAACACTTCTCGGATCAAATGAATAGTTATTAAAGAATGCTGCATGATGACCACTAGCCATTCCTAAATGTAAATGAGCTCCAAAACTTACACCAGTATTTCCAACATAACCAATAACATCATCAGTTGTTACAGTTTTACCTTGATACATACCAGAAGCAAAACTACTCATATGCATATAAACAGTAGTATAATCTACTCCATTAACATTATGATAAATATAAATAGCATTACCTCCTCCAGATATCCAACCAATACGAGCAATAGTTCCTTTAGCAACAGGATATATAGGAGCACCATATATATCAGGATGCCATAAATCTATACCATGATGGTAACCACCAATATTAGGTCTTTCACGATCATAACCAGTATAGTCATCACTAACAGTAAGATAACTAAGTGGATATCTCCATCCAAAAGATACTGGCGTTGTCAAACAAGAACTAACATCTTGATTTAACTTACAACCAATTTTTTCATAGTAAGCAATCTCTTTCTTATAATCACGAATATCCTCTTCAATCGTAGATCCTTCTTTATCATAATATTCAGCATTTGATTTTAAAGTAATCATCTTACTATTTAACTCACTACTCTTAGTCTCAAGAGTACTCTGTTTACTAGCAAGTTCTTTCTTTTTATTTTCTAAAGCAGTAATCAACTCTTTTAATTCATCCATTAATTTAGTATTATAATCAGTAAGCTGTGATACTACTGAATATCTATATATAAAATCCGTATAAGAATCAGCTTCAAATAAATATTCTAAGTAAACATTTTCTCCATTAGATACTTGAAGAAACTTAAGTAACTCATCAGTTTCTTTGCTCTTTTCTTCTATTTGTTTTTGACTACTTATAATATCATCTTCTGATTTCTTTATATCACTTTTTATCTCTGATATACTAGATATTATTGAAACTATCTCATTATTTACAGCCTTAATTTCATTAGCATTCAACTCTTTCTTACTTTGGTTATCTGAGTATTTCTTTTCTAAGGCCGCTAACTCATTTTTTAATTGCTGAAGTGTTTTAGCTTCTACTTTATAACTAGGAATAAATATCATAACCATTATTATAAATATAAATAATTTCTTCATTCTATCACATCTTCCTAGAATAATTATATATTAAATGAATGTTTTAGTCAATAATTTAATTCTATATTAATATCTCTTTAAATAACTACCTGAAGCAAATGGCACTAAATTTCTTGGATTAAAGGAATTAGCATTAAATCTGCTAACATCATTACCAGTAGCTACGCCAAAATGTAAATGACCTCCACAAGTACAATAATCATAACCACCCTTACCAGCATAAGATACAGAACACTGACTAGGATTCATAGCACCAGTAGTTAATCCACCAGTCAAACCAACGACGGTATTAGTATCAACAATATCATCAACATTAACCTTAATTTCTAATAAATGCATATAAACAGTAGTATATGGAACACCATTAATAGTATGATAAATATAAACCATATTACCACCACATGAACCCCTTCTTACAATATAGGCAACTCTTCCTTTAGCTGCTGCATAGGCATAAGTTCCTTCACTTGCTCCTAAATCAATACCACGGTGTGAAGTGCCACCACAACCAATACAATCAGTTCTAACTACTTGATATTCACTAGTTACCCAAGCACTAGCAAGAGGTAATTTCCAACCACTAGAATTAGGAATTGTAACACAAGAATTAATATCTTGATTTAATTTACATCCTTTTGATTCATAATATTTAATGTCTTTTTCTTTAGCATCAATATCCTCATCAATAGTAGTCCCCTCTTCTTCTAATTTAGATAAATTAGCCTTCAAAGTAGCAAGTTTAGAAGCTAGATTACTACTCTGCATCTCAAGTTCTTTTTGTTTACTAGCAAGAGTTACTTTACTATCTTCTAATTCTTTAACTAATTTCTTTAAACTTTCCATCAAATCACTATTATACTCAGTAAGCTGTGATACTACTGAATATCTATATATAAAATCAGTATAAGAATCTGCTTCAAATAAATATTCTAAATAAACATTTTCTCCATTAGATACTTGAAAAAACTTAAGTAATTCATTAGTTTCTTTATTTTTCTCTTCTATCTCTTTCTCAGAACTACTAATTTTCTCAGTAGCAGCCATAATTTCTTTCTTCGTATTTTCTATTTCAATCTGTGTATTATCAATATCTACTCTTAAAGACTTAATTTGACTATCAGTTAAATTCTTATCATTCTCAGTAGCAGCCTTTTTAGCTTTTAAATCCGCTAACTCATTTTTTAAATCTTGAAGAGTTTTAGCTTCTACACTATAGCTAGGAATAAACATTATAATCATTATTAGAAATATTACTAATATTTTTCTTTTCATTTAATCACATCTTTCCTAATATAATTATATATTAAATAATTATCTAGGTCAACAATTAAAAGAAAATTTACATTTTTTGTAAATTCTCTCTTTTATTGATAATTTTTATTTTTATATAATTATATATATTCTATAGGTACCATATAATTATCATCGCCATATGCAATTATATCTTTAGTCTTACATAATACTATACCATTTCCTTTTTCTGCTTCAAAATTATCTACGACATCAAAGTTTTTAATAGCGTCTTTTCCTGGATTAGCACTCTTTTTTATTTCTACAGGATAAATAATATTATTATAATTAATAAGTAAATCTATTTCTTTTTGATTGTTATCCCTATAATAATATAAATGTTTTCTAGCATCCTTTCCATGATTTACAAAAGATTTAATTATTTCATCAACAAAATCGGAATGCAATTCCGAAAATGTATAAAATATAAAATACTTAAGATATATCTTTAACCTCTTTTCTTTTAATAAAACTTATAATAAAGATAAGAACTATTGATATATATAATATTATCTTAATATCATTAATAAAATAACCAATCAAACAAAATATACTTCTAGTAAAACAAAAAATTATTTCTACTAATACTATATATCCTTTAATATTAGTATCTTTCCTTATATTATATATATTTTCAGCAGATACAATTTCAAACATCTTAATACCAAGACCTTCAAAGAAACCTATCGCTAATATCAAATACTTACTAGTAATATTTAACTTTAATAATAATATTACACAAAATAATATATTTAAATATTTAAAATATTTATTATCATCTATCTTTCTAACAAAGAAGTAAATAAATACACAAGCACTAACACCCATTATAGCATTAAATATACCAACATACTCAATCTTATTATTTATAAACAAATATAAATATAAAGGTTGAAGAGATAAATTAATTACTTTTGCCTGCTCCAAGATAAAGAATAATAATTTATTCTTTTCTATTTTCTGATATTTAATAGGTATATTACTTTCCTTAATATCTAATTTAAATAATGGTATTATTGCTAATACAGATAAAATTATTACTATTATAGCAAGTACTATTAAAGATAATCTCTTAGTTACATAACTAACTATAATAGGAGCCACAATTAAACCAATATTACTAAATATTAAGATACTTCCTATTTCTTTTTTCTTTTCTTTATCCATAGCCTTAATAGCAAAATAATGTCTTAAACTATGATAACTATAACAACCTACTCCATATATAATACTAAATATTATTAGATTACTAATAGTTTTATCCATCGTAGACATAAAATAAAAACTACCACTAAAAATTATACTAGAAAGTATCAATATATATTTAGCATTAATATACTTAGTTAAATAAATAACTATAACACTAATAATACCTCCAACAAAATAAAGAATAGTAAAGAATAATAATATTTCTTTTAAAGAATAACCCATTTTATATAGTAATACCGAAGAAAATATCTCTACCATATTGCGGGCTATAGTAGATAACATTATAAATATGTTATATTTTTTTATATTTGACATATTATCACCATTATTATTATGTATTTTTTCTATTATATGATACAATATTATTGGTTGGTGATTATTATGTTTAAATATTCTTTAGATAATAAAAGATATCATACACTTAATTATTATTTAAAAAATAAGTTTAATGATAAAGTAATTAAAATTAGTTTAAATGGAGGTTTTACTTGTCCTAACATTGATGGTACTAAAGGTTATGGTGGCTGTATATACTGTTCCAAAAGTGGCTCAGGAGAACATGGTGGAAATCCAAATGATAATTTAACTACACAATTTAACAAAGTAAAAGAAGTAATTGAAAAGAAATGGCCCAGCAATAAATATATTGCTTACTTTCAGGCTCGAACTAATACCTATGCTCCTCTTGATGTTTTAAAAGAAAAATACGAAGAAGTATTAAAAATAGATAATATCGTTGGTTTATTTATTGCTACTAGATGTGATTCTATAACTGAAGAAACTCTAGACTATCTAGAAGAACTAAATAAAAGAACTTTCTTAGTAATAGAACTAGGATTACAAACTATACACGAGGAAACTTCCAAACTCATTAATCGTGGACATTCTCTAAAAGAGTTTGATGATATGGTAAAAAAATTAAGAGAAAGAAATATTAATGTTGTCGTTCATATCATTAATGGTTTACCCTATGAAACTGAAGAAATGATGTTAGATACCATTAGACATATTAATTCTCTAGACATACAAGGAGTAAAAATTCATATGCTAAATATATGTAAAGATACACCTATCGAAACTTTATATTATAAAGAAAATTTTCATATACTTACTAAAGAAGAATATATTGATATAGTAATTAAACAGTTAGAACTATTAAGAGAAGAAATAGTTATTCATCGAATAACCTCTGACCCAGATAAAGATTCTTTAATAGAACCTACCTGGTTATTAAAAAAGTTTTGTCTCCTTAATGATATAGATAAAGAAATGAAAAAAAGAAACACCTATCAAGGTAAATACGCAAACTAAAAGACTTCACTCGAAGTCTTTTACTCATAATATTCTATAATTTCCTTTAATTCTTTTCTTGGTCTCATTTTAGGAGTCTGATTAGGATAACCAATAACAAGAGAACTAACTAGTTCCATATCATTATGATTTATCATACTTAATATATCTTTTTCTACAAAATCAGTATCTCCTACCCAAAGAGTTCCAAGATTTAATTCTGTACTTCTAAGAATCATATTCTCTATAGCAGCCCCTACTGACAATGTATCATATCTATCCCAAACACCATCTTTACTCTTTAATATTAATATAAGTACAGGTGCTTCCTTTATAACATTAGCAGTAAAACTAACACTATATAATCTACCCTCTTTTTCCTTATCCTCTGTATATTTAATCATTAAATCTGCTATCTCATTTTTCATACTAGTACTTACCTTTATAAAATACCAAGGTTGTCTGTTTTTAGCAGATGGTGCTAACTTACCAGCATTTAATATATCTAATATTTGTTCTTTACTTACTTCAGTATCTTTATATTTTCTTATACTTCTTCTATTTTCTATTGCTTTTATCGTATCCATATCCATCCTCCTATCACAATACTATTAATAGAGAGACTTAAAACTCTAAGGCTCTCTATTACCTATGAAGACCTAAGGCTTCATAGGAATAAAAGAACTAGAAAAACTAGTTCTATATATCTAAAATAATCTTAATATATCATTAAAAGTTACATATACCATAAGAAGCATAAGTAGCATAAAACCAATACTATTAACCATAGCCTCAGTTTTAGCAGGTACTGGTTTTCTTCTTATTTTCTCTATAATCAAGAATAATACCCTACCACCATCAAATGCTGGGAATGGAAGCAAATTAATAACTCCAACATTCATAGATAGATATGCAGTTAAATACATAATATTTTGAAAACCTATCTTAGATTGAGAATCCACTATTTTGTATATTCCTACAGGTCCAGATAATTCCTTCGTAGATACTTCTCCTGTAAATAATTGTTTTAATACAGTTAACATTAACTTATATAAACTAACAGTAGTCTCACTAGCATACTCAATAGAAGGAACAAAACCTCTTCTTATTGTATTATCTATTCCTATTCCTACTACATAACTCTTATTTCCCTCTTCATCTACTACTTCATTAGGTTTAACAACTAATGTCTTTTTATTTCCATCTTTATCTTTTATTACAAAAGAAATATCATTTCCTTTAGATGTACCTATATATAATTGTACTTCACTCCAACTAGATATCTTCTGCCCATCTACTGATAAAATTCTATCACCCTCTCTAATACCAGCAGTATATGCAGGATATCCCTCACTAACTGTTGCCACTATTGGCTTCGTAGATATACTACCATATATTAAAGCCATTACAAATAATAATACAAAAGCAAATACAAAGTTAAATGTTGCCCCCGCTATCATAATAATAAATCTTTGCCATACCGGCTTAGTATATAACATTCTCTTCTTATCTATTTTAGTATTATCATCAGCATCTTCTCCCGCTAATGAAACAAATCCTCCTATTGGAATTGCTCTAACACAGTACTCAGTCTCTCCACCCTTCTTCTTATGATGAAGTAACTTAGGTCCCATACCTATTGAAAACTCATATACATATACTCCAAATAATTTAGAGAATATAAAATGTCCAAACTCATGAACTAAAACAATTCCTCCTAATATTAATATAAACCATAATATTGCCATTTCTATTCCTCCTCTTACAATATATTTATCATAATTAACATTCCAAGTGATACAAATATTACACTATCAAACCTATCTAATATTCCACCATGTCCTGGTATAATATTTGAATAATCTTTCTTATCAAAATATCTCTTTATTGAACTAAATACCAAGTCTCCCATCTCACTTAAGAATACTAGTACTATTGACATAATAATAGTTTTTATAAGCGATAAATCTCCTACTAAAGAGTAATAATATACACTCCCTATAAATACACCCATTACTCCTCCTATCAAACATCCTTCTATTGTCTTTTTAGGAGATATATCAGTAAATCTATGTTTACCTATTAACATTCCACTAATATAAGCATATGTATCTGTTATAAAGGCTATTACAAATATATATATACACTTATATATACTAATACACATCATATCTATTATATTAAGAAAAGCATACCCTATAAAGTATATTATTCCAAATAAATATAAACTATCATTTATATTATATTTATCTTTATCATTATAAAAAATTACTGGTAATATTAATAATATTAAACTTATACATATCATCACTTTATTATCTATTTTTAATATTAAATTATTTATCATAAATAATATCATTAGTAGATAACATAATATTTTTATTATATTTATCTTTCTCTTTTTATACTTTATATCTATCAATTCTTTTAATCCTAATAATGCTACTACTGTCATAGTAATACTAAAAGATATTTCACCAAGTATTAAAGATGTTATCAATATAAATAGTACAATAGCGGCCCCTAGTAATCTCCTCTTCATATTACCTCCTCTACCCATATATTCTTCTTAAGTATATATTCTTATCTTTCTTTTTTATTATAAGTATCTCTTTATCATTAATCTTATTACTATTTAATAATTCAAATGATAAAGGTATATTTATCTTTAATAAACTACTATCTATATATATTATATCACTTATTTCTATTTTTTCCATAGTATTATATAATTCTATATTAAGTATATATCTATTACTCTTATCATCTCTTAAATAATAATCATAATTATCTATCTTTTCTACACATAATTTTACCATATTATCTAATCTTTCTACCATTTATATCACCATCATAAAAACTTAAAAAATTAATTCCATGTTTTCTTAAATTATCAATATTAATTTTTTCTATTCTACCATTAACTGGAATGAAATTATTCCCTACCATCTCAAGAAGTGGTAGTTCAATAACTCTTGCCATACCATTATAAATAAAACTATTTCCTACCTTTTTCAAATTAGGTAAAATAACTTCTTTAATCGAAAAATTTGCAAATAAAAAATCATCTCCAACTCTTTCCAATCTCGGTAACAATAATTCTTCTAAGTCACAATTGTGAAGTAAGAAATCATCTCCTACCGAAATTAAATTAGGTGTAATAAGATTCTTGAGTGCATGTCCATTTTTCAAGAAATTATCACCAATATCTCTAACATTTTTCATTTCAACTCTATTTATTACCTCATTATATAATAAGAAATTATCATGAATAGAAGTTATATTATTATTCTTATAACCAATTATTCTATTAAACTTATCAATTGTAATAATAGCATCTTCCTTATCTTTTACCGAAACTATTATACTCCTACTACCATCTTCATTAGTAGATATTTTAATATTTTCTATTTCATTATTTTCAAAATATTCTATAAAACTATCCCCAAAAACTTCATCATAAGCATATAACTCATCATCACCCATTGCCTTACTAGAAGTACTAGTTCCAACTTCTTCATCATATAAATATATCTTTTTATTTTGTCTATCTATTACAAAATAATCTACTACCAAATATCTCTGATATTCATCACTATACCTTTTAACTTCAAAATTATCTATTATAATATTATTAGGACAATAGTAGATATTATTTATTTCGTAATTGTACTTATAATATTTATCACCATCTGCAAATACATAATAAGGTATATCAAACTCATCCTCAGTCTTACGATATGATAAATTATAATCTTTTTCAAAAGCATACTTAAGACCTGGTATAATATTATCCAAATTATTACTAAATGTTGCATCTGGATTAGGTACAGTATGATTATACCTGTTCTTTATTGATAAATAAGAACCACCTCCTCTAGTAAACTGAATACTAATTACTGATGTTCCATACTCATCTTCCCTAAATGGCTCTTTATAATCTTCTCTTTTAATACTATCTACATCTTTCTTTACGGCAAAGAAAACATAACAACGATTTAATCTATTTCCTCTAAAAGTACATAGTTCTTCACCTTCAGCATAATATTTTTTAAACTTCTGAATATCTTTCTCTGTTTTACATTCATATAAAATATATCCTGTTTTGTCTAATAACTCTTTAGAAGTAAGAGAAGTTACTATCATTTCTTTTTTATTAGTAACTGCTAACACATTAATATATCGTTCAAAACTACCAAATAAATTATATGATTCTATATCATTATATAAATCATGACTTGGCTCAAAGTGTTCTAACAAAAGTTTAGATAATAATCCTTTTTGCTCTAACAATGTAGGAAAAAGAGTTCGACATTGATGCATCATCTTCTCGCCATACTTCTTCTTTATTATCTTTAAATCTTCATTCATCATTATCCTCCTAGTTATGCAATCTTATAATCATCTTCAAGTGAAAATATTACATTTTCTTCTATCCAATTTTTTCTAGGTTCAACAGCATCTCCCATAAGTACAGACACCCTCTTCTCAGCCAAAGCAGCATCAGTTATATTAACCTTAATTAATTTTCTTTCATTAGGGTCCATAGTAGTTTCCCATAACTGATTAGCATTCATTTCACCAAGTCCTTTGTATCTTTGAACTTTATAATTTACTCTACCACTAGTCTCTTCTTTTAATTCCTCATTACTCCAAGCATATATATGTTTATTACCATAACTAACCTTATATAAAGGTGGCATAGCAATATATAAATGTCCCTCTTCAATTAAAGGTTTCATATATCTATAGAAGAAAGTTAAAAGTAAACACTGAATATGAGCACCATCATCATCGGCATCGGTCATAATAATAACTTTACCATAATTAATATCCTTAACATCAAAGTCTGCTCCTACTCCAGCACCTATAGTATAAATTAAAGTATTAATCTCCTCATTCTTAAAGATTTCTTCCATTCTTGTCTTTTCAGTATTTAAAACCTTACCTCTAAGTGGAAGAATAGCTTGAGTTTTTCTATCTCTACCCTGCTTTGCACTACCACCAGCAGAATCACCCTCAACGATAAATAGTTCCTTTTCCATAGCCTTTTTACTTTGGGCAGGAGTTAACTTACCAGACAATAATCTCTCTGTCTTCTTACTATCTTTTCCTTTTCTAGTCTCTTCTCTTGCTTTTCTAGCAGCCTCTCTTGCTTCCTTACCCTTTAGGGCTTTACCGACAATCTTTGTAGCAATAGCCTTATTTTCTTCTAAGAAAAACTTCAATTTTTCAGTAACAACTGCTTCCACTATTGTTCTAGCAACAGGAGTACCAAGTTTAGCCTTAGTCTGACCTTCAAATTGTAATAAATCTTCTGGTATTTGTACCGATATAATAGCAGTAAGTCCTTCCCTTACATCAGAACCATCAAAACTCTTATCTTTCTTTAAATAACCATTATTCTTAGCATAATCATTAAGTACTTTAGTAATTGCCGTTTTAAATCCTACCTCATGAGTACCACCATCACTTGTTTTAACATCATTAACAAATGAAACAATATTCTCAGCATAACTATCAGTATATTGCATAGCAACTGATACATTAATTTTATCTTTACTAGCACTAAAACAAAGTGGCTTATGAAGTACAACTTTATTTTCATTCAAATATTCGCAGAAGGCCTCTAGTCCATTATCATAATGATATTTTTCACTTCTTCCATCTATTTCATCTACTACTTCAATAGTTATTCCACTAATTAGGAAAGCACTTTCTTGCATTCTCTCACATATTGTAGAAAAATTAAATGTAGTAGTAGAAAAGATTGTAGGATCAGGTTTAAACTTAACTGTTGTACCTGTTCTATTTGTAGTTCCTACCTTCTTAAGTGGAACTGTTACTTTACCACCATCTTCAAACTTGATATAGTATTCTCCGCCATCTCTTCTCGTTACTACTTCCATAACAGAACTCAAAGCATTAACAACAGATCCACCAACACCATGAAGTCCTCCTGATACCTTATATCCACCTTCACTAAATTTACCACCAGCATGAAGTACAGTATAAATAACCTCAGGTGTACTCTTACCTGATGAATGCATACCAACAGGAAGTCCTCTACCTTTATCAGTTACACTAACACTACCATCTTTATGAAGTACTATCTTTAAATGATTACCATATCCATTTAGTGCTTCATCAATAGAATTATCTACTATTTCCCACACCAAATGATGCAATCCTCTTTTGTCAGTTGAACCTATATACATACCAGGCCTTTTTCTTACAGCTTCTAATCCTTCTAATATTTTTATTGAACTCTCATCATATTTTGCTGTCATTCACATCACTCTTTCTATTAATTTCCATATCAATTATACTATAAAATAAGTCCTCTAGCAAGTTATTTGTCATTTTATTTGACATTATTTGTTCTGTGTATAATATTCGGGGTGAAATACTTTCTAACCAAGATTATTCCAAATAAAAAAAGATAATCTAGTACTTTCACATACATTAATTATCTAAATCATATTTATCTAAATCTTCCGCAAGTTCTAATTGTGCTTTTATAATATTCTTTACTCTATTTTTATATACTGTTATATTCTTTTTTAATAACATTGCTTCATTCTCAGTTTTTTCCGCATTTAGTAAAGCCTCATGAACTATAGCATTTGCATTATTCCTTGCTTCTTCAACAATCATATTTGCTTCTTCTCTTGCTAGATTTTTAATTCTATCAGAAGTATCCCTAGCAGCCATTATTGCCTCAGTTACTTTTATTTCACTTACTTTCTCTTCCTTTAGTTTATCTTCTAATGAAGAGATTTTACTTTGCAACATAGCATTTTCATTATTTAGTTTTTCTAATCTTTTTATAACTACATCAATGAATCTATTTACTTCTTCTATATTGTAGCCTTCATTTACTACAGTGAATCTCTTCATAAAGTCACCTACTTATCTACCATTCTAAATCTGGATCACTTTTCTTTTTATTCTTATCATCATCTTCTGTTATTGAGCCTTCAACATTAACATTTTTAGGAGTACACAAAAATATTCCTCCTCCTATTTTTTGAAGATCTCCTCCAATAGCATAAACAGTACCACTTAAAAAATCTACTATTCTTTTTGCTTGATCTGGAGTAACTCTTTTCATATTAACAACAACAGTATTTCTCTTTTTAAGATGATCTGCTATCTGCTGACTCTCAGAATAAGCACGAGGTTCTAAAAGTATCATTTTCCCAGTTCCACTAGGTATTGTTACTTTTTCGGCATCATAGTATTCATCTTCACTTACCTCGTCCATAACTTCTTCAGCCACAAACTTTTTTAATTTATTTAGTGCCATATACGACCCTCCTATTCTCTATAATTTTATCACATCTTTTTATAAATTACAATAACTTTTTCACTTTTTCTATTTACAATCAATTCCACTTACTTTATATGTAAAATTTTTTGTACCACAATCATACTTTACTTCTACTTTTACGTCATCATTTGATACTGGACTATTAGTAACAGGATTTATTACTGGACTAGATATTTTACCAGTATCTATCAATGTACTAAGACCTATTTCTATAGGATTCCCCTCACAATTAAATCCCAATTCATATTTATTCTCATTAACATACATCTTAGCAGCACTTTCAATATTATACTTTAATTTATAACACATATCTTTATTATTCTTACTTACAAATAACATAACATTAGGTATTAATATTAATGATAACAATACTATTATTACTATTACTACAATAACTTCAATTAAAGTAAAACCTTTTCTATTCATAACTATCCTTTACTCTCACTTCCTTGGCACCAAACTTCTTTTATACTAGTTGCACCAAAGTCACTTATTTTATATGTTTTACCTCTATATAAATAAACAGATTTACCATTACCAAGAATATATTTTCCAACACAAGGTGCCTCAAAACTATCACCACTTATAGTTATCTCTAATTTATTTTCAAAAGCATATCTTTTTTCTATATCACTTGTAATAACATCTAATCTATTCTTTTTAGCCCCTAATATCGATAAATAAGAGCCTGTTAAAAGTACAAACAATATAAGTAAACCATATAAAACACTAGTAATTGCAAAACCCCTATTATTTAATTTCATCATAATCAGTCCTCCTAATAAGTAATAACTCTCTTATCAGTATTACCCAATCTATCCTTATCACTTTCTTTTATAACAATTGTATTTTCATTACCATCAGATACATATTTACTATTCTTTAACATATTAAATACCATTGTAATATCAAACTCTTTACCATTATTATCATATGCTCTACATCTTTTTAAGAATGTTTTATCAAAATTTATATTAAAAGGACTTACTTCAGGTTCCCATCCTACTCTAAGTGCTGCTTCGGTTTCGTATGTTTTGTTATTGTATGTTGTAGATAAGACATATTTGAAATTATCGTGAGTTTTAACGTATGGACTTCCAAAAGGTAGCGCAATTATTTTTACATACTTTTCTGGAATTATTTCTTCTAGTTTATCATAAACATATGCTATTTCTTTTTGAACTTTATCAGCAGTTGATTTTTTAATATCAAGATGTGTTTGAGTATGATTTCCTACATCATATCCATTTTCTATTAACCATTTAAGTATTTTATCATTATATTCAGTTTGATTAAATATACCACCATTTACAAAGAATGTGGCAGTGACTGGAGTATCTTGATGGCTCTTTTTAAATTCTTCAAGTATTCCAACTGCACTATTTTTATCAATAATTATATTACCTTCTTCATCTAATCCAGTAACTCTAATATTATCTTCATTTCCATCATCAAAAGTTATTACTATTGGACTTTTACCATATGATACTTTAATTATTCCATTTATGTAGTCTTCTAAACGTATCATTTCATAACCATTTTCATAATAAAACTCTAAATCTTTTCTAAATGCTTCTGGAGTTCTGTTATAACCATCTTTATCAACATTACCTCCAACTGTACCCGTACTAGTGCTTGTTTTTTCTCTAATACCATGATACATCATAATGGGAATGCTACCTAATTCATTAATACCATCACTAGCTAGTTTATCTTTATCTAATTTGCCTAGTGATACTACTACATCAATTGAAGTAACATCTTTAATACTATCTCCCTCTTTAATGCTTTGACTAATTACTTTATCTTTCTCAATAGTATCATCATATTCATATGTCTTAGTAATAACTAAATCATGTTTACTTGCATACTCCTCTGTTTCTTTTAAACTCATATTTTTAAAATCTGTTTTAATCTCTTCAACAGGATCTAAACTACTAGAAGAACAACCACTAAAAAATAAAATAACAATTAATAAACCAATAATTTTTTTCATAACTATCCTTTCAAATATATTATATACTACTTAAAGAAAAAAAACTATACTATTTTAAAAATAAAACATAAAATACTATGGTGATATTATGTTTAAAAAAAGAAATCACGGAATGTTTTGTTATTGTAATACTTGTAGAACTAGAAGAAAAACAAGTTTTTTCTATAATATAATAACAAGTATTATTCTAATAATATGTGTTTATCAATTATTTATAATTTTAATTGCTTTTAATTTACTATTTAAATTAATAAATGTTTTTATATCTTCATAATCAGTGTCATTGGTGATAATAATATATTTTTTATAATAAATATCTGAAAAGGAATTAAGTGAATTTAACTTCATAAATTTAGAAGTTGATTCTAACTTAGTTCTAACATTAACAATGACTTTTTTATTAACATCTAATCTTTCAATTAAATAAGTTGGCATTTGAAAACAATCAATGCTTTCAATATATTTATTGTCTAAAATAAGCATAAATATATCCATATTTATAGATTTATCTTCTTTAAAAGTAATATTTTTTATATGT
>USIB01000020.1 GCA_900554615.1 uncultured Mycoplasmatota bacterium
CTAAAATAATACAATATAATTATAACAAAAAATAAAGAAAATGTATATATTTTCTTTATTATTGTATTCGTTTTCTATATTTTCTACTATGCCATCTAGTCTATTTTTTCTAGCAGTTAATATTGTTAAATAAGAACCCACTAGTAGAGCAAATAATATAAGTAATCCATATAATATTCCAGTTATAGCAAATCCTTTATTATTTAACTTCATATTTATTCCTTTCCTAGTAGGTAATTACTTTCTTGTCTGTTTCTACTAATTTATCTTTATTACTTTCTTTTATAGTTATGGTATTTGGATCACCATCGGATATGTATCTATTTTTCTCTAAGTTAGTAAAGACCATTTCTATATCAAACTCTTTACCATTGTTATCATAAGCCCTACATCGCTTTAAGAAAGTCTTATCAAAGTCTTTATCAAAGCAAGATACTTCAGGTTCCCAACCTACTCTTAAAGCAGCCTCAGTCTCATATGTTTTTCCATTATAACTAGTAGATAAAACATATTTAAAATTATCATGTGTTTTAACATATGGACTACCAAATGGTAAAGCAATTATCTTAACATACTCTCCTGGTATTATTTCCTCTAACTTATCATAAACATAGGCTATTTCTTTTTGTACTCTATCACTACTAGATTTCTTTATATCTAAATGTGTTTGTGTATGATTACCTATATCATAACCATTCTTTACCATCCATTTTAATATTTTCTCATTATATTCTTCTTGGTTAAATATTCCCCCATTTACAAAGAAAGTAGCAGTTACATTTACATCTTTATGATTTTTCTTAAACTCTTCTAAAATACCAATAGCACTATTTTCATCTATTATTATATTACCATCACCATCTAATCCTTTTACTCTTATATTATCTTCATTACCATCATCAAATGTAAGTATAATAGGACTTTTACCATAACTAGCAGTTACTTTTCCATTTATATAGTCATCTAATCTAATCATTTCGTAACCACTTTCATAGTAGAACTCTAAGTCTTTCCTAAAAGCCTCTGGTGTTCTATTATATCCATCTTTATCAACATTACCACCAACAGTACCTGTGCTATTAGAAGTCTTCTCTCTTATACCATGATACATCATAATAGGCACTTTTCCAAGTTCATTAATACCATCACTTGCTAATTTATCTTTATCTAACTTACCAAGAGATACTACTATATCAATAGATGTCACATCTTTAATATTATCTCCTTCTTTAATACTTTGACTAATAATATTATCTTTCTCTATAGTATCATCATAATCATAACTAACATTTAAAGTTATATTTTTATCACTTACAAACTTATTTGCCTCCTCTAGAGTATTTAACTTTATCATTATATTTTTATCTTCTTTATTAATAGCATTATTACCATTATCTTTCCTTATAAACATAAAGTAAACTACTCCTAATAAAATAATTACTATAACAATACTAATTAATATGATACTGCCTTTATTATTTCTTTTCTTTCTCATATTTTTATCTCCTCTATTTACTTAATTATAATACATTTTTTATATTTTGAAAAGAGATAAGAGAATATTTTTACAATTTATATTCCACTTTAAATAATACATCAAATAATATTAAATGAGAGAGACAATATCATTGGCTCTCTCATTCCTCTTAAGACAAATATTTTTGGCTTAAGAGGTAATTAATTATTCTTTAAATATTCTATAGTTTCCTTAAAACTATCTACTCTAACTATATTTAAATTATATTTATACTTATTATTAACCATAACTGCCTCCTCATAATTAGCAGTAGGTACAAACACAACATCAACTTTCTCTCTAGCAGCCCCCATTATTTTATATTTAACACCATCTATTTCTCCTACTGTACCATCACTACTTATAGTACCAGTACCCGCTATTTTTCTATTTTTTATTATATCTTCATCATTTATAGCATTATAAATAGTAAGCGTTAACATAAGTCCACCAGAAGAACCTGATTCACTATTCTTAAACTTTATATCTATCTTTGGTGATATATCATAATCATATTCCGTTATAATTACCACACCCACTACTTTTGTATTTTCACTAAGTACTATTTTACTCTTAATTTCTTTCTCTTTATTATTTCTAAGTATTTTAAAAGTTACATATTCTCCTTCTTCTTTTCTATTTATAACCTTTTTTATTTCTGAAACATCATCACAACTCATACCATCAACACTTAATATAATATCTCCTACCTCTAGTCCATTATCTAATGTTCTTGCTATTACTATATTTTTCTTTTCTTTGATAGTTACTTCTTTTCCAGACTCCCTATAAGCAACCATTGTTGCTATATCTAATGAATTATCTCTCATTATTGTATTTCTTCTATTTATTTCTTTAACACTCTCATTAGATATCTGTCTTTCCTTATTACTTTCTATATCATAATTTCTTAACTTAGCCATAAGTATACTAGCAGGAGTTCCTTCATACTCACTAACATATAACATATTTATACTACCATTATTATCTTTTTTATAATCCTCCATTACTACTCTATCTGTTATATTTATAGTTCCACCCGGTGCCATTATATAATATGGTAATCTAATATTAAAGAATAATACTATTAATATCATTAATAATAAAAATCTATAATTCTCTTTAATAAATCTTTTTATTTTCATATATCCTCCTTCTTTTTTCTTCTGTTATATCATATATTTTATTATGAAAAAATATTCTAATTTTATTATTGTTATCATTACTTTTATTATTTTTATCTTAATCGTTTTTAATAAAGATTTAGTATCAAGTACAATAGTTACTTCTTTTTATATTTGGTTTAATACCTTAGTTCCCTCTATGATGCCAATGTTCATTTTATCTGATATTTTAATAAATTATAATTTTATTATGTATGTTCCTAGTTTTATTACTAATTTCATATCTAAACTCTTTAATATCAGTAAAAATGCTGTCCTAACCCTTTTTATTTCCTTATTTTCAGGATTCCCAGGTAATGGTCTTGCTATTAAAACTTCCTATGACCTTAATTTAATCTCACACGAGGAGGCCTCTCATCTTCTTTTATTTGTTCACTTTGCTAATCCTTTATTTGTTCTTTGGACACTAGGAGGCTTCTATCTTAAGAATACTCTCTATGGTATTATTATTCTTATTAGTCATATTCTATCTGCTTTTATTATTGGTATTATCTTTAGAAGTAAAAATCATCCTTCTAAAACTAATTATATATCTAAAACTAATAATTGTCAAAGTTTTAATAGTATTTTTTCTAATAGTATAAAAAAAAGTATCAATACCCTTCTTATGGTCTCTGGTACTGTTACTTCTTTTCTTATTATTAGTACTTTAATATGTCATATTTTTTCTTTAAATAGCCTTCTATCTACATTTGTTAAAGGTATTTTAGAAATGACTATGGGTCTTTCTTCTTTATCTAGTCTTAATATCCCCGCTATCTACAAAGTTGTATTTTCTTCTTCTATTATTTCTTTTGGAGGACTATCCATCCATATGCAAGTATCTTCTATTACTGAAGATATTCCCTATATAAATTATTTTAAAGGTAGAGTTATTCACTCCCTACTAGCGGGTATTTTATCTTTTATTTTATTTATACTTTTTTCTTAACTCTATATAATTGCATTTCTCTTATTCCTTCAATATTTTCATATAGTATATCTTTATTTATATCGAGTGGTATATCCAAAAGATGTGTTAACTCCTTCATAAAAATATGATACAAGTTATATACTTCACTACTAGTTATTATTTTATTATTATATAATACTATTAACATATTTACATATGTATTAGCAAGATAATGATTTATATCTAATCTATATCTATTTACTTGTTGCGTTTTCATTATACTATAACCATTATCAAGTATATAATCACTTTTAAATATAAAGTTCTTTACACTTTTTTCTGTACTATAACTTGCTAGACCTGAACATAATCCTACTAAATCTGCTTTAAAGTATAGTTTTTGCATCTTATTTTTACTAACTATTAATTCTACTAATCTAGAAATTATTATCTCGTATAAATAACATTTTCTCTCACTACTAAAATATTTTGTATTTAAATATTCCGTATATCCTTCATCTAGTCCATAACCTACACTATACTCTTTAGTACCTTCAAAAAAGCCTGACTTCCTTACTTCTTTTTCTTTATCATAAATACTACTTGCCATATGTAATAACTCATGATATATACTATTCTCTATATTATGTCTAGTATATAAATTAATATTATTAGAAGTAATACTATAATCCGCTATTAAGAGTTCATTTCTAAATAGTCCTCTTATTACATTTATAATATTCCCTTTATCTATACCAAGTGTTAATATATTTTTATCATAATATGTATCTTTTATATCTACATACTGACTCAATTTATTAACAAAATAATCTATATATACTAAATATTTTTCTTCTATTCTATTACACTCGTCATAATCCCCTGTAATATTCTCTTTCTCTATCATAATCTTCCCTTTCAAGTAATGTATATTATATAATATTATTTATTATTTAGCAAGAATATTATGATAAAATTATGAAATATTATTTTCATTCCGAAAAAATGAAAATTTATTGATTTTTCGGAATAGATATATTATAGATGTTATTTCACAAAAATGTTTCAAAGATAAAAACAAGGCCAAAAAATAAAACCCTTATAAACAAAGGGTTTGCAGTCAATTGGTGACCTGTATGGAATTCGAATCCATGAATGTTGCCTTGAGAGGGCAATGTGTTAAGCCACTTCACCAACAGGCCATTAACATTGTCTTTTTTTAAAGACAATATTATTTTAGCATAATTTTTCTATTTTAACAAGTTATTTTTTTATTATATTTACAATTTTATCTATATCATCAATATTTACTTTAATATTAGTACTATTATTCATATCTTTTATTTCTATTTCCCTTGTTTTAATTTCATTTTCTCCTAATACAATAACATATGGTATTTTATTTTTGTCAGCAGACTCTAGTGCCTTTTTTACTTTTCTTTTATTCATTTCTATTATTACTTTTATATCATTACTTCTTAATTTGCCCGCTAATTTAAGACTCTCTACATTAGTATCAAGTGGTATTATCAAAAGGTCATAAGAACTAACCATATAATCCTCAAGTAATTCACATATTGGAACTAAACCAAATGATATACCTACTGCTGGATAACTATTACCATCATCTATAAAGTTAGTAATTATCTTATCGTATCTACCTCCTCCACCGATTGCACAAGTTAGTCTCTTTTGTTTATCAAATACTTCCCAAACAGTACCAGTATATATTTCTAATCCTCTTGCCAAATATGGAGTAAATATAGCATTATCTTCTAGGTGTAACTCTTTTATATAAGTAAATAATTCCTTTATTTCACTCATTCCTTCTATAAAACTCTCATTATTTATATTTGTTTCATCTAACTCTTCTATATTACACTTAAATAATTCAAATAATTTATCTAGTTTTTCTTCTTCAATATTTAATTCCTTTAATTCCTCTTTTACACCATCTACCCCTATTTTAGCAAGTTTATCAACTGATAAAATAACATTTGAAGTTATATCTCTATCTATACCAACACTAATTATTAATCCTTCTAATAACTTACGATTATTTATTTCAACATAAACATCAATTCCCAGTTTTTTATAACACTCTATTGTCATCATTAACATTTCTGCTTCAATAAACTGACCTTCAATTCCACATACATCTACATCACATTGATAAAACTCTCTTGCTCTTCCTGTTTTAACAGGGCCATCTCTAAACACCTTTCCAACTTCATATCTTTTAAATGGTAATGTTATATTCTTGTTAGCATTCATACTAATTACTTTAGAAAAAGGTACAGTCAAATCATATCTTAAACCTAGTGTTCTATCACCTTGGTCATTTAATTTATATACTTCTTTTAATATTTCACTTCCTCCCGAATATTTAGAAGCAAGTAAGTCGTAGTAGCATAATATACTAGTATCTAGTGGTAAATAACCATAGTTTTCAAATGTATTAGTAAGTATATTTACTACTTTTCTTCTTATTATCTCTTTATTCGGTAAATTATCCGTAGTACCCTTAACATTCATTATTTTCATTTACTATCACCCATTTCTTTATACAAAACTCTTATCTAATAATTCTAATAAATCCTCTATTTTATGATATTTACAAGATTTTCCCGAACTAGAAAACTTAACCGGTATACCACCTTTTTCTTCCCAATATTCTAAGTTCGGTAAAAAATCATCTACTAAAATACTATTTTCTGGATTTACATAATCAGCCTTTCTTATATTCTTAGGTACATATATTATATTAATATCAGGAAGCATTTTAGTAAAATACTCCCTCTTTGCATTTATCTCTTCTTCAGATATAATATGCGTTAACACTTCTACATCATATACTTTTGCTAATGCATTAATTTTTTCTATAGCATTATCTATCTCTCCAGATTTTGTTATTAATTCTTTCCAATCTAAATTACCATAAAATATTTTTCTATCTTCATCAGTTTTTATATTTTCTTCTTCCATCATTTTATATGATGTATTTATCGTATCTAATATTACACCATCACAATCTAAATATAATTTCTGCATATTACCCCACCTTTATTATTTTAGTCCTATTTTAATTTCTTCACTTCCATTATAATAATTAGTAATATCACCATTTTCTACTCTTATAACAGTAGGACTTTGTACTTTCAAATTAGATATATCCTCTACTTTACCAGAAGGCTCTCCAATAAAATTACTATTAAAATCATCACTTAAATCAACTCTATATACTTTATCAGTTAAACCACTAACAACACTTGTTACACTACTATCTTCATCTTTAGCACTATAATAATAAACATAATATACTTCTTCTTTTTGTCTTAAACTATCACTTGCTAATATTTTATTTTGAATTACAACCTCATCAGTATCATTACCATTATTTTTATTACTACCATAATCTTTAGTTATAAAGATACTTGTTATAAAATATAGAATAACAAAAAATACTATGATAACTCCTAATATTATTATTAAAGTTTTAGGTTTCATTTCATTTACTTCTTGCTTTTTTACTTGCATTTCTTTTACATTTTTTCCTTCTCTTTTTGCTTGTTTTCTTTTTAATTCTCTTCCCATTATTTTCACTTCCTTACTCATTTTTCTTCAATCATTTTAGTACCATCTAATTTAGTTATTCCTATAACATTACTATCATTTGCTAAAATGTTTATTTGCCTTATAGCAGTTGCATTTAATTTTTCAAGTCTATCTTTTTGACTAATATTATTTTCTATCATACTAGCATTTAATACTTCTAAATTAGATAAAACAACTAGATGTAAAATATCAGTATAATCTCTAATATTGCCTTCTTTATCAGGATTATTTTCTCTCCACTCTTTAGCAGTCATTCCAAATAGTGCTACATTTATTACATCTGCTTCACTTGCATATATAAATAATTTTTGTTTATCTGTAAGTGTTGGTACTATATTTTCTTTTATACTATCAGTATGTATTCTATAATTTGTTTTTGATAAACTTCTTCTTACTGACCATTCTATTTTTTTCTGATATGTTTCATTATATTTTAATCTTTCAAATTCTTTAATTAAATATAACTTAAATGCTGAATCTATCCAAGAAGCAAATTCTAAAGCAATATCTGGATGTGCAAAAGTTCCACCATCATACTTGCCTCTTTTGCTAATGAATCCTTTAGAGTTTGTAGAACTTATCCATCTTGACGGGCTCATAGTAAACGAATTGTTAGCAGCATCATTTTTAAACTCGCGAAATTCCGCTAGTTTAAAATTGTCATTAAAAAGTTCTTCCCATAATGAATAAAAATCAAACGAACTTTTATTACTCATCCATTTAATAATAACATCCCCTGGGTTATTAGGATTTTTATACCTTGCTAAATCTGTCAAAGAAATATAATCAACACCATTAACGCTCATCACTTTAACTAAATTATCTTTTACATGCATTTTAGTTATAATTTTATTATGCAATGTAGCCCACTTCCTTTCTATTGTTTACTATTACTTTCTTTCACTTCCTCACTTACTTATTATAATATATTTTTTTAAACTTGTAAATTATATATTTTATAATTAAATTAAAATATATATCTTTAATACCTGTTCCAATCAACATACAATCATATCCCCTTTGTATGTAGAAAAGAACAAGCAAATACTATTTCGACTATATTCTAATCAAAACAATCACAAAACTAGTAAAAGACATTCTTCAAATACAATCCCTCACTGTTAGCGGTCTTACCAGCGGCCCTTCTATCCTCTTTTGAAAGTATTTCTATTATATCTTCACTTCTTAGTTTACCTTCTCCAACCATTATCAAAGTTCCAACAATATTTCTAACCATATATCTTAAGAAACCAGTTCCAACAAATACTAGTATTATTTTATTAATATCCTTAGTATCTCTTATTAAATTAGTTTGTGATATAGTTCTTATATAATCATCTTTTTCTTCATCAGTTTTAGTAAAAGATTTAAAGTTATGCGTGCCCTCTAGATACTTCATTGCCCTCTCCATCTCTACTACATCTAATTTCTTATTATATTGATAAACATAATTCCTCTCTAAAGGGTTATATTCTCCCATATTCAATATATAAATATATTCCTTTCCTATCGCAGAAAATCTAGCATGAAAGTCTTCCTTTACTTCTTCAACTTTTCTTACAAAAATATCCTCAGGAAGAAGACTATTAAGTCCCTTAGATAACTTTTCAGGTGTAATATTCATATCCAAATCAAAATGTATCTTTTGAGCAAGAGCATGAACACCAGCATCAGTTCTACCAGAAGCATGTACCTCTATTTTCTTACCACCACTTATCTCCTTTAATACCTTCTCTAACTCTCCTTGAATAGTTCTCATCTTTGGCTGTTTCTGATATCCAGAAAAGGCTGTTCCATCATAACTTACTGTAATTAAATATCTCATTTTTTACCTCCCTACTAATAAAATATTACTATACCTAATATTACTATATTTAAAAAAAGTAATATACTATCTATCTTTCTCCAACTATTTGTTCTAAGATTAGTTCTAGACTTACCATAATTATATAATCTTAAATCCATAATATCTCCCAAAGACTCTGACTTCTTAAGCGATAAAATAAACATTGGAATAAATACTCCTACTAAAGAAGATATCTTAACCCTTATATTCTTACTATCAAAATCTATACCTCTTAATTTTTGAGATTTAATTATCCTACTAGATTCCATAGTAAGCGTAGGTATATATCTTATAGTTAATGTTATTATCATAGCAATATCATTTACTGGAATATAATTACTTAAAGGTTTTAATATCTTTTCTATACCATAAGTTATTTCACTAGTACTAGTAGTATAAGTTAAAGCACTACTATAAATAATTATAAATATTAGCTTATATAAATCAAATATTATATTACTAATACTAGAATAAAATATTAAATCTATAATAAATATAAATATTAAAAATATCTTTATACTATATATATTTTTCAAATAAGTTATTATACTTATATTACTATATATCATCATTAACACTAAATAACAAGTAAGCATTAATATATCAATATAACTATCAATAAAGAATATACTCCCTATCATTATAAATAGAGATATTATCTTAAATATAGGGCTTAATCTATGAATAACTGAAGTCTTATTATAATATTTTCCAAAAGTTATATTATTAAACATTTCTATATATATCCTTCATTAATTCCTTAATATCAAAAGTCGTCTCAAGATTAATACCCTTCTTCTTATTAGAAGTATTTATAAAATCCACTATTTTAGGAACCTCTATACCAGAAGACTTAACCTTATCTATATTATTAAGTAATTCCTTCTTATTTCCACTACTTGTTATTTTACCTTTTTTTAATATCATATAATTATCAGTTAATCTAAGAGCAAACTCCATATCACTAGTAAATACTATAATAGTTTTATGATAACTATTTTTTAACCTTTTTAATAATTTTATTAAATATTCTATATTCCTATTATCTAAGTAAATAGTGGGCTCATCAATTATAATTAGTTTAGGATTAAGAGATAAAACTACTGCTAAAGAAAGAAGTGTCTTCTCTCCACTAGATAAATCAAAAGGATTCTTATCTAAGTAACTATCATCTAGTCCTACCATCTTTAAAGAGTCTACTATTCTCTTATCCAAAATATCAGTCTTATAATTATATTTATTCAAACCAAAAGATATCTCTTCTTTTACACTACTAAAGATAAAAGATTCTTCAGGATTTTGAAATACATAACCAAGTTCTCTACCAACATAACTATTAATCACTTCTCCATCAATATCCTTTATTAATCCTACTAAAATATAACTAAGTAATGATTTACCACCACCAGAAGTAGATAATACTGTAGTTATCTTTCCATCTTCAAAAGTATAATTTATATTCTTTAATTTATCCTTATACGATACCTTATTCAATACTATGGCCATAATTTATTCATAACCTCCCCACTATCAAAGTAAACTCTATCAAGCAAATCATATAACATTAAGTTATGAGATAATTTTACGATAAATGGTAAGTTAAAACCTAATTTTTCTAATGTTTCATCCTTATATATTTCTTCTTTAGTACCCTTCATAACTATCTTCCCCTTATCAAGTACTATAATATTATCAGAATATAAAGTATCCTCTAAATCATGAGTTATTAAAATAACAGTTAACTTATATTCCTTTTGATATTCCTTTAATAACTTAAATACCAATTTCTTATCACTAGGAGTTAATTTATATATAGATTCATCTAATAAAATAATCTTAGGCTTATGTATAATAGAAGACGCTATCATTACCTTTTCCTTTTCACTATTAGTTAGTTCCTCAGGTGATTTATCTAAAATAGATTCCAATTTAAACTTCTTTGCTATAACCTCTATACTTTTAATCATCTCTTTATTAGAATATTCTAGATTCTCCAAAGTAAAGACTAAATCATCTCTAACAGTCTCACCTATAAAATGACTATCTGCATCATTAAAACAAACAGAAAATACTCTTCTTATCTTTTTTAAGTAGAAGTCATTTAATAAATAACCATCTATTGATATATAACCATCTGCCTTATATAAACCTATTAATATCTTAGCAAGTGTACTTTTACCAGAACCATTTTTACCTATAATAGTAGTAAAACTTCCCTCTTTTATTTCTAAATTAAAATTTTTAAATAAATAATCTTCTTTTTTATATTTAAATGACATATTCACTATCTTTATAATACTCTTCTCCATAACTTCCCTCTTGTATTTATTATTATATATTAAATATATATAAAATACAAGGTTAGAAAAGGAAAAAATCTCTTTATTTGAAGATATTTTCTTTTCCCTTAATATAAATCTTTAATTCTAATTTTGTTATCCACTTGTGTATCACTTTGTGTATCACTTTGTGTATCACTTGTGTATATTAGTATGGATATAAAACTAAAATAAGTAAAGAAAAAAAGCAATAACTATGCTTTTAATCTAAATATCAAAAATTAATTTTACACTTGCAGTAATATTTTCGTCTGATAATGGTGAATCAAAATTAAGACTTTTTATCATAGCAGAATAATTCATTCCTTTTTGAAGTTTTTCTGATAGTTGTTTAGCATAATATCTAGGAACATATCCTAAATGATAACTATTTTTACCATCATTATACATAACCTTAATTGCATTATTATCAAATTCATTATCAGAATCTATTACAAGTAACAATTTATCATTAATTTTTAAAATCTTTTTACATTTATTAATATCGTGACAGTGTCTAGTACCCGCTATATCAAATTCAATTTTATTTAAATCAAATGCTGGTACAAATTCGTAGTCGTCAGTTATTAGTCTTCCTCTAGTGGCCTTCAAAATATCAAAATCATTAGAATCTTTTTCTAAATTATAACTATTTAGTATTTCTAAATAATCAGGTCTTGAAACATTCGGTAATCTAGTCTTAATATTCATGAATAATACTTCATTCTTATAAACTTTCTTAGTATCTTCAAACCCTGGAAAATACTTAAAACCTTTTTCAGTAGCGGCATCTAATTCTGGATTTTCATATTTAAAAATATAATTCTTTTCTTCCTTTGTTAATACTCCTACTTTGTATCTTCTACGAGAATAGGGTTCTTTCCAAATAAGCCATAGTTCATTTTTCATTATTCTCATCTCCCTTAATTTTATTAAGTAAAATATCTCTTTGCTTTCTTAGATAACATATTATATATTCTTTTTGACCATTAGTCAATAATTCACTTGGAATTCTATTTACTATCAAATCTATATCATTATCTGCCAATTTGTTTAAATTATCAATTTCAGTTTTTACTATTTCGTGATAATTTTTATTTAAAAAGTCTATAAGTTCAAAATGTTTGTATCTTTTTTTCTTATCTTCCTTGTATATCAAAGTTTTACTCCTATTTATATAGGCATCAAAATCTTTTTCACCATTCTGAAATTTTTTTAACATATCTTTATTCTTAAATTCTCTTAACAAACTATCACCATTATCATATAGCGGAGATATAGAGCATTTACCATTCTTTTCGGTAATTCCCCAATTTTCTTCATGTCTATCTTGTTCTCCTATTAAAGCATCAAAAACCATTATTCTTATAAATCCTTGAAACAAACTCTTATCGATTTCATCTAATGTTTTCTTAATATTTGATACTGTATAATATTCATTTCTTTCATTACTTCCTTTATTTAAATATGTAACAATATCAGTATGTGGTGATGTCTCTCTATCAGAGAACAAATAATTTAATACTCCTATATTATTTTCTGTATCTTTAGCAAGTTCAATTTTTGCACATTTATATCCCAATACTTTAGCAATTTCATAGGCCATCTTTTCTGAGCACGCTTCACTGCACTCATAATTTTCATGTTCATATTTAAACATAGTAATTTTTTTATTTTTATCTAATCCCAACTTTTTTCTCCGTGCACCTTTTAAAATTGTATCATTGTTTATAAAATTAAAATCTTTTGTTTCTATCTTTATTTTATAATATCTCATAAAATCCCCCTCAATAATAATTAATCCTCATTTAAATATTTAACTAGAACATCATCTAATTTAGTTTTAGATATAGGTAATGTTAGGTACTCAATATTTTCTTTTTGATAATTATTTAAAGTAACTAATACTATATCTAATTTATAACCTGCTACTAAAGATAACTTATTAACAACTCTTTTAAAATCATTAATATTCTTAATATCATAATTATCTATTCCATATATTGTATCAGATAAAAATACCAAATCAAAAGTTTTATTACTACTAAGTAATTCATTTAGTTCATTTACACTACCTGCAGTTGTTATATTTACATTATAATTCATTAGTAGTTCTGATAGATTTCTTATATCATTATGACTATTAAGAGCTACTAAAACATTCTTATCACTAGCATCAAAATAAGTAATATCTTCTTCTATAACACTATCATTGATCTCTTCTACTTTTTGAAATAGCGAAAAACCAAATACTATTTTGTTATCATCTTCCCTAATAAAATTATTACCATTTTGACTACTAATTAGTCTTTCATATATTTCATATTCTATAGATTTATTCCTTATCTCATATTTATTATCTTTTTCATACATATCTAGATTATTATATTTAGAATCTACGACTAGAGAGAATTTTAAATGACATTTATTTCTAACTAATAAATTAGATATTTTAATACTTAGAGTATAGTTTTCAAAGTTCTTACTAATAAAATCTACTAAATAAGAAAATGTTTGTACTATATTGATATCACTACCATAAAGTACTTTAGGTAAAGTAGATATTTCATAATTTACTTCTATATTATTTTTTTCTAATATTCCCTTTATATTATCTATTAGATTACTTGTTTGATATTTTCTTTCTTTAATACTATAATCACTACTTTCTATTCTAGTTATATCCATTACTTTATTTACTTTATCTACTAATGAAAGAGTGTTTTTTTGTAATTCTTTTATTTCTTCTAGGGATAGTGATATATTATTTTTATTTATCTTCTTATTACTAAAGTTTGCTATTTCTGTAAGGGGTTCTTTAATACTTATAACTAAATTATTTATAGTATTTGAAGCTAATTCATTTCTTTTATTTAATAATTCTTTAGTATATTTTAATTCTTTTGATAATTTTATATCGGGATTTTCTATTGTAAAATACATAATATAGATTATTATTGATAATGAGAAATTAATTAGTAGTAAATCTGGAAATATTTTTTGTATTAATATCATTATACCTAGTATTACCATTAAAAAATATACTGGATAATATTTTTTATTCTTTAGTTCTTTATGATTAGATATTATTGCTATAATCATAATGATAAAACATAGGACTGCGAGTAAATAGATTATATCTACTCCACTACCTGTTGGTAATAATAAATCTCCTACTTTATTTATACTTATTGGTAATATTATAGTAATTAACGATAATATAGTGAATATTATTGATGATATTATTAAAATCATTCTATATCTATCATTATCTTTATCTTTTAGTTTTAATGTTACTATTACTGTATATAAAGTAAATAAATATAACCATATTACAAAACCTAAGAATAATAATTTTAATGTATATAAATATAAACTAGAATCTACTGCTATATTATTTCTAACCAAGATAAATGAATATATTTCTATTAAACCAGTTATAATAGTAGTTATAATTATACTATGATATATTTTATTTTCTGATATACTAAAATTTGTTTTAAAACTATATAATATAAATAATAATATAGAAAATATCACTCCTGCTATTGTAAAACATATACTATACATATCTTCCTCCTATTCTTTATTTAATTTTATCATATATTTATTAAAATTACTATACCTTTCATGAAAATCCAAGGTATTTTCATGTTCTTCCTAGCCTATTGTCTAGGAAGAAACAATAAGATATTATATTTGAGGTGTAGACTTTCTAACTAAGAATATTCTAAGTAAAGAAGATAGCTAGTATCTTAACTATATATTTAGAAGATATTTTTAATAAAATAAGTATTCACTCTAGAATATTATAGATATGGTTGATATTTATTTTAAAACTTAGAATAAGGTTTAAAATAACCCTCTAAGATTATAACTTAGAGGGTATATAAATAATTATTTTAATATTTTAGTTTTACCTTTTCTTGGTACTATTATATTACCATTTATTTCATAAATATTATTATCAAAAATATCTTCTTTTTCTAGTTTTACAAAATCTACTTTTTTATTTACTTCAGTAAGAGGTATTTCTTTAGTAATAACATAATATTTAGGAATATAATGTTCTTTTAATTTAGTATATATTAATTTATTTAATTCATTAATAGTAGTTTCTTTTTCATCTTCATTATTAAAGATAATATGACATACAGGTATTTCTCTTTCAATAGAATCTTCTTTTTTTACTACACAGCAATCAAAAACATTATGATGAGTTTTAATTATTTCTTCAATAGCAGTTAACCATACTTTATCACCACTTCTAGTAATCATTCTCTTAGCTCTACCACAGTGATATATTCTGCCTTCTTTATCCATATAACCATAATCACTAGTATGAAGCCATACTTTACCATCACTATGTTTCATTAATACTTTATCTGTCTCTTCCTTATCTTCAAAATAACCTTTCATAACAGTAGGACCACTTATACATATTTCTCCTATTTTACCTTCTCCAAACGGTATTTCATTATTATTCTCATCAAACATACTAACATTAACATTAATAAATGGTATTCCTATACTGCCTAAAGCATAAGCTATTTCTTTCGAATAAGTAGCTGCTGCTGTTGACTCACTCTCTCCATATCCTTGTTTTAATGTTGCTTTGCCACCATGATTTCTTATATATTCGTTAGCAGACTCTTCTTCTGCTACGGTAAGTTTATCTCCTCCAGATATTGGACTTGTCATAAATGATGTATCTTTTATAATATTACTATCGACCATTTCTTTAAATAAAATTGGTCCTGATAAGAAAATATTTGGTTTATATTTATCTAATAATAATGGATATTCCTGAGGTGTAAAGAATGGTATTAATTCTACTGATACTCCACAACATAATAAACAATATGTAGCATTATAATAATAAGCTACTGATGGTGGTAAGATACTCATAGAAGTTTTACCAGCATCAAAACCTAAATCTCCTAATTTAAAACCATAAGCACTACTATTTAGATTAATATTTGATAGAGGTACGCCTTTAGCATTACCAGTAGTTCCTCCAGTATATACTATTACTGATGTATCACTACCTATACCCATAGGTTTATTAAGTAGTTTACCACTACTTGTAATTTTCTTAAAGTCTTTAAATGATATAAATCTTTTATCTATCTTATATAAATTAGATTCACTTTCTTGCTTCTTCATACCAGTTAGAATATTTTCTAATTCTTTATAAATTAACTTTAAATTATTACTTTGTACTTTACCTTTAGCATTTTCTACTAACATATTTAATTTTTGTATACTAGATAATTCTTCAAATAATGACATACAAATAATACTATCTAAAGTATCTACTTCTTCTATGCCTTTACTTACTTTTTCAGTTATTAGTGGTACATCTGTTATAAAGAAATACTTTGATTTTGTCTTTTCTAGTATATCTTTAATTCTATCTTCTGCTTCATCAAATTTTATTAGATTAGCAGTAGCTCCTAGTTTGGATAAAGCAAACCACATAAAGATTATATCTGGATTATTAAGCATCATAAATGATACTATATCTCCTCTTGTTATTTTCATTTTATTAAATCTCTTGATATATTCTTCTACTTTACTTATTAGATCTTCTCTTGTATATACTTTACCACAATATGATAGAAGTTTTATATTACCATAACTCTTAGTTACTTTTAAGAAATAATCATAAGCATTCATATCAGTATCTAAGTAAGCTTTCTTTTCATCTGAATAAGTATTAATATCTACATTATAATACTTAAGCCATGGTTTTACATTAGATGCTAATGTTCCTTCTATTTGTCTTTCTTTATCAATAACAAATTTTTCTCCATTAAATCTTTTTTCATTAATATTTATTTTCACTTAAATCCCCTCCAAAAAACACTACTATTATAACACAAATTACAAAATAGTCAAATTATCCATTGATATAAGAGTTAATTTTATGATACAATATATTAAAGAGGTGAAATAAATTGAGTAAGACTATTACTAAAGTCATAAGAGTAGATAATGATACTAAGAAGTTAATGAATGAGTTCTATAAAGATATAAAAAGAGATAAAACTCCTCCTTATGCTGTATTTCAAGCTGATACTGGTGATACAATAGTTACTTTATATGAGTCTGGTAAGGCTATGTTCCAAGGGGTATCCGCAGATATAGAAGCAGGTATGTGGGAAAGTATTAAAAAAGATAAAGATAATATAGATTATTTTGTTGATACTAAAGAAGTAAATATTAAAAAAGATATTGAAGTAGAGATTCCTAGTAATATATCTTCAGTTGGCTCTGATGAAGTTGGTACTGGAGACTACTATGGACCTATCGTAGTTACTGCTTCTTTTGTCAGTAAAGAAAATATTCCTTTCCTAACAGAACTTGGTGTTAGAGATTCTAAAAAGTTATCAGATGAGCAGATTCTCAAGATAGTACCTAAAATTATTAAAAAGATTCCATATAAAACTATTATGTTATCTAATAAAGAATATAATGATAACTATGGTAAAAATATGAATATGAATAAAATTAAAGCCGTACTACATAATAAAGTATTAACTGAAATGGTTAAAGATAATGATTATGATTATATTGTTGTAGATCAATTTGAACCTGAAAAGAGTTATTATAATCATTTATCTGATGTACCTAATCCTTTAAAAGGTATTACTTTTATTACAAAAGCAGAAGACAAGTGTCTTTCAGTAGCAGTATCTTCTCTCATTAGTAGATATATTTTTATTAAAGAAATGGATAAACTAGGAGATAAATATGGTATCTTCTTACCTAAAGGGGCTAACTACTATGTTGAAGATATTGGTATAAAATTAGTTAATAAATATGGTGAAAAAATATTACATGATATTGCTAAATTAAACTTTAGTAATACTAATAGAATATTAAAAGAAGTAAGAAAATAATTTCTTGCTTTTTTTGTATTCTAGTAAAGCCTATCCTAGTCTTTACTAGTCATTTGAAGCCTTGAAGTCTTCAAATGAATATCAGCCATATCTATTATATTCGGGGTGAAAACCCTTTTTATTATTTAATTAATACTTAAACTTGAAGTCGAAAATTTCGACTTCAAAATTATTATTACCTACTAAAAAACGACTCAGGGCTTCAAAAGTTTCCTAAGTACCAATCGATATAAATCGTATCAAAAAATATAATTATCATCAATAGTTTACATAAAGTTTTCTATTTTTATTTGCGGTTTCAAATTGAAACCACAAAATCATTGTTTATTAACACTAATTTTATTAAGTCTACTAATTAAGTCTTTTTTATCCGGAAAAAAACAACATATATGTTTACAATAGTATAACATTATGTTGCTTAAAGCAGTTTTAAAAGTATGCTTATATCTTATTTAAAAGATAGTTTTTTATGAAAATCTATTAATTATAAAGTTTCTTTTAGATTTCTACTTTTTAATTACTCTTTTTAATACTAAGGTAGGATATTTCATTTTTAAATATTCTTTTGATGATATTTCAATCAGAGATTTTTCTGCTTCAATATCCTCTTGAGAATCAATCGCCGAGCAAAACGAATCATATTCATCTTTATTATAACTACTAATTTCAAATAAGTTTGCCCCAGTTTCATATGTTGTTAAATATAAATTATTACTTTCAGTGTGAACTTCTTCAAAATTACCA
>USIB01000021.1 GCA_900554615.1 uncultured Mycoplasmatota bacterium
ATCAAGAGAACCAAATGGTAAGTATTATGTATCTGTTTTATATGAACTGTATGACAAAGTACCATCAATAAAATCTAGAACTATCGTAGGAATAGATTTAGGTATAAAGGAATTATTAACCTTATCAGATGGAACAGTTTATGATAACAATAAATATATATATAAATATGCAAAAAGAATAAAAAGAAAACAAAGAGAATTATCAAGAAAAGAAAAAGGTAGTAAAAATTACTATAAATGTAAAAAAGAACTAGCAATACTTCATAGTAAACTAGCTAATGCTAGAAAGTTTTATACACATAAAATAACTAAAGATATAACTGACGAATATGATATTATTACTTGTGAAAAATTAAAAACTAAAGAAATAATTATTAAAGGTAAAGATAATAAACTATCTATCAAAATAAATGATGCTACATTTAGTGAAATAATAAGACAATTCCAGTATAAATCAAAGCATAAAGGTAAAGAATTTTATCAAATAAACACCTATTATCCATCTAGTCAAGTATGTAGTAGGTGTAATAATCAAGATAGAAGATATAAAGATTTAACGAGAAGAGAATATAAATGTACTAAATGTAATCAAGAAATAGATAGAGATTTAAATGCAAGTATAAATATTATGTTTGAAGGATTAAAGTTATATATGAAGAATTGCACTAAAATATAGAGAACGAACAAGATTTCTTATTAATTAAGAAATAAGTACGGTAGCGACTATCGGATTTTAAGTCTGCGGAGAAGTCTGGTTACAGGGTCTAAGAAACAGAAATCACATCATTGTGAAGTGATGTAAAGCAAATTTATTTGCTTCTTTGTTCTATATATTCTAGATTTTTTACGATAAATCTGTTAAAATAGAATATAGTGATATGAAATGAATTTAAAAAAAATAAATAATTATAAAACAGAAATAACATTTATAACATTAAATATAATAAATGGAGTCCTCCTGAGACTAAATACAGTAAACAATCCGTTTAGATTATCACCATTTCTTTTTGAATTGGGATTTTTAATGCTGTTAACTATACCATCATATTATTTAAAAAAAGAAAAAAAGAATAGATACTACCTGATAGTAACAATTATACTAACAATAATATGTATAATAAACAGCATATATTATAATTACTACAAATCATTCGCTTCATTATCTATTTTAGCTAACCTATCATTCGCAGGAGATGTAAGTGATGCCATAATAGAAAAAGTACTAAAGCCAACAGATTTAATATACATATTATCACCAATACTACTATTTATATCAATTAGGTATCTAAATAAAGATATAAATATTAAGACAAATAAAAAGATAACAAAGAAAACATTAATATCAGTATTGATAATCTTTATAATGGGCTTCTTTACAATGCCATTAAATGCCTGGGGAAGACTATATAAACTTTGGAATAGAGAGGCAGTAGTAATGAATTTTGGCATATATGTATATGAAGTCGATGATTTAATCCAGAGTTTGACACCAAAAATAACTAGTCTTTTCGGTCATGACAATGCTTTAAAAAAAGCAACAGAATACTATAAAGAAAATAAATATAAAGAAGAAAAAAATGAATACACCAATATATTTAAAGGGAAAAATATTTTAGTAATCCATGCCGAAAGCCTTCAGACATTTCCAATGGAATTAACATTTAATGGAAAAGAAGTAACACCTAATCTTAACAAGCTAGCAAACGAAGGAATATATTTTAACAACTTTTATTCAGAAGTAGGAGTAGGGACAAGCAGTGATAGTGAGTTTACTTTTAACACATCATTAATGCCATCAACAAAAGGAACAGCCTTTGTAAACTACTTTAATCGTGATTATGTAGCAGTTCCAAATCTTCTTAAAGAAAAAGGATATTATACATTCAGTATGCATGCCAATGAAAAAACATTTTGGAATAGGGAAGCAATGTACAAGTCATTAGGCTATGATGATTTCTATAGTAAAGATTCATATATAATAGATGAGACAATAGGATTAGGTTTATCCGATAAATCATTTTTCAATCAATCAGTAGAAAAAATTAAGAAAATAAAAGCCAAAAAAGAGCCATATTATGGAGTATTAATAACATTATCAAATCATACACCATTTAATGATTTAGAATTAATCGAAGATTTTGATACAAGTATTTCGATAGATAATGAAAATAAAACAATAACTAGAAATTATCTCGAAGGAACAACTATGGATAATTACTTAAAATCAGTTCATTATGCCGATGCCGCAATAGGTGAGTTTATTGAAAAATTAGATAGTGAAGGTTTATTAGATAATACAGTGATAATAATTTATGGAGATCATGATGCCAGATTAAGTCTAAAAGAGTTTAATTTATTATATAATTATGACCCAGTTCAAGATAAGGTAAAAACTGAAGAAGATGAAGGATATATTCAATTTAATAAGTATAATTATGAAATAAATAGAAAAGTTCCTCTAATAGTATGGACAAAATCGAAAAAATATAATATAGTAGTAGATGTACCGATGGGAATGATTGATGTACTACCTACAATAGGAAACATGATAGGTATACATAGTGATTTCCAACTAGGAAAAGATATATTTAGTATATCAGAGAAAGATAATACAGTAGTTTTTGTTAATGGTTCATATTTAACATCAAAGATTTATTATAACTCTCCTAAAGGAGAAATATATCCAATAACAAATGAGCCAGTCAGTGAAGATTATGTTAAGATAAGAACAAAATATGCAAATAAAATAATAGAATTATCAAATGACATAATAATGTATAATCTAACTAAAGAATTAAAAGAAGTTTGTAGTGAATGATATAGCATATAGAAAGGAAGTCGGAGAAATGCTAAAGTATATAGTATGTGAAGACAAAGAAGATGACTTAAATAGAGCAGTACAAACAATAACAAAAGTGATGATGGACTATGATATTGAATATAAGGTATGTAAGTTCAAAGAGTATAGTGAGGAATTTCATCAAGAAATAATAGAACCTCATGATACAAAAATATATCTGTTAGATATAGAATTAACAGGACATGATGGATTAGAAATAGCATCAGAAATAAGAGAACAAGAAGATAATAGTTACATAGTTTTCGTAACATCTCATCCAGAATGGCAAAATGATATATTCCATTCAAGATTAGAAGCAATAGATTATATTTCTAAAAGGACAAACTACCAAGATAGACTAGAAGAGACATTAAGGTATATTCTTAATAGAAAAGTAAGAAATAAAACATTTGAGTTTAGTTATAATCATACAACATATAGAGTTTTGTATAAAGACATAACTTATATAGAAAAAGATCCACTAGTTTCTAGATGTATCATTCATTTTGTGAATGATAAACCAAAATATGTTAAGAAATCATTAACTAGTTTTGAATCTGAATTAAAACCATTATTTTTTAGAACACACAAAGCATGTTTAGTAAATCTAGATAATATATCCAAAGTAGAGTACGCAGACTCGATTATTCATTTTAAAAATGGTGAATCAACACCATTACTTAGTTCAAATAACAAGAAGGAGTTGAAGAGCCGTGTTGGAAGTTTTGAAAATATTTTTTAGTAGCATATTTATGATGATATCAGTTCATGCTTTTGGTTTTATCACAACATCAAAAGAACAAAGAAAACCGATTAAACTAGTGAGTGTATTGATACTATTATTATTTGCTGGATTGCATACAATAATTAATATTTACTTAGATGGATCAATAAAAACATTAATAATTTGTATTTTATACACAACATATATCTATATTGCAATTGAAAAGAATCTCATAAAATCAATATTCTCTTCAAATGTTTATGTACTTTTAATAATAATACCAGATTTAATTATACTCGGAGTAATTACGAAAATATTAAATATGAGCAAAGAATATTGTTATTCAACATTTGCTGGAAGTATTTTAGGTAATCTATCAGTAAGTGCTTTAATGATTTTATTAGTTTATCTTTTAAGAAAGCCACTTAGAAAGATAGTTAATTATAAGTTATCTAGTAGTACAAAGATAATTATAGTTTCATTACTAGCGTTAGTTACTATAGCAAAAGTATTTTATAATTTAATTACTGATTATAGATTTAGTAATGATGTACTTACTTATGTTTTATTAATAGGAACACTAATGATAATACTATTTAGTTTATTAAGACAAAGATCAGATACAGAAAATATGTTTAGAAAAAATGATGCTCTAATTGGTATTATGAAAAATTATGAAATCGACATTGAAGATCAAAGAACCTTAAATCATGAAACTAAAAATGAATTACTTACTATAAGAAGTAAATTATCTGATGAAGAAGATAAAGAATTATGTGAATATATTGATAGTATTATTGGTGATAAGAAAGTAATTAAAAGTTCTAAGATATCAAAGTTTAGATATTTACCAGATAATGGCTTAAGAAGTTTCTTTTATTACAAAGTTATTGAAGCCGAAGAAAAGGGTGTAAGAGTTGAAGTAAATATTGCTAAAAAGGTAGAAAATAGTTTTCTGGGCAATCTAAAAACTAAAGATTTTAGAGATTTAACTAGAATAATTGGTGTTTACTTAGATAATGCCATTGAAGCATCAAGTACTTCAGAAAAGAAACAACTAGGAATAGAAATATATCTATTTAAAGAAACTATAGAAATTATTATATCTAATACTTATAATAATAAAATAGATGAGGAAAAGATAGGGAATGAAAGATTTAGTACAAAAGGTAAGACTAGAGGACATGGTTTGTTGTTAGTAAAAAGAATACTAAATGAAAATAATAGAATAACTTCAGAAACAAAAGTTACTGATATGTTATATATTCAGAAAATTAAAATAAATGAAAAATAAAGTTTTCTATAAGTAACTTAGAAAACTTTTTAATTACATAAAAAAAGCAAAATAAAAAGAATCAAGCTTGCAGTATCTTTCTTTGACTCTCTTTATTTTTTATATATTCAAAACTCTGCAGTATAAAAGTTTTTGAATAACTATTTTAATAAACTCTTAGGCATTTTGGGTTCATCAATAAACCATACCAAACACGCCTTAGTACCAGCACCAGCAGATAGTGAACCAATTAGGTTAAGTAATCTTGTTAACATTCTTATTTCCTCCTCTTCTTTTTATATTCCATACTAACCATAAGTAACATCATAGTTCTTATAGTTATTATACGGCAACTTAAATAGTTTATAAATCAAAGGATTGATCATTAAACTTGCATCTAGTAGTCCGAAACATAAATACGAACTTATAATATTATTTTTAAACATAATAATGAATATCAAATAAATTAAACTAGACATAATAGTTATAACTCTATATTTTCTTCTTTTATATTTGTTAACAAGAGGTCTTTTATAAGTATCAGCTGGGGCGTAAATTATAAGAGAAATAAAAGAAGCAAAACTAATAAGATATTTAATCAAAACGCTCAAGTAAATATATTTACAGATAAAAGCAGTCCCAATAAATAAAATACCAGATATAATATAGCAGTGCCAACTCTTCTTAGCATGCATTCCAAATGCTGTAGTCCTAATAACATTATAAGCAATTAAGATACATAAAACATCTTTAGCAATTCCAAGAATAAATGAAACACCAAATATAACTATTGTTTTAGTAAAAGTAATATACAGGGCTTCTAGTCCATAACTAATTTCTTCCAATTTTTCCTCGTCATACTCTGGATATTTTTTTCTGATATTAGTAATAGATTTATCTAAAAACTTTTGTCTCATACATTCACTCACAAACCTAGTATAACACTATTTAATCTGAAAAAAAATTAAAAGTATAAAACAAAATAAGAAAGACAATTAAGTAAATAATAGTTAACCAGTAGATAACTTCAAAATAAAAAAATTACTTGTAATAACAGAAAAAAAATAGTATAATAAAATAGAGGTGGAAGAAGATATGGAATTGTATCAATATATAATTATAATAGCAGTTTTATTAATAATAGCATTCGCAATAGTAAAAATGAATAAAAAAAATATAAAATTAGAGTTTAATAAATTGGTAGAGTTACTAGGAGGAAAAGATAATATTTTAAATACAGAAGTAGAAATGTCACGATTTAAAGTAACATTAAAAGATATAACAAAAGCAAATAAAGAAGGAATAATAAAACTAGGAGCAAAAGGTGTTGTAGAAATAGAAGACCAACTAAAAATAATTTTAGGCTCAGATGCAAAAAAACTAAAAAAATATATAGACGAATTAAAATAGAATAAAGAACAAACAAAAAGTTCTTTTTTTTGACGACCTTCGACTAAAATCGACAAAAGTCGACAAGGAAACTTACTATAATATTAATGAAGGTGACAGAATGAACTTATTAATAATAAAAGATATTATGTTAAATGCAATACTTATAACATTCCCAATATTAATTTATTTAGTAGTAGTCTGCTACAAAGAAATAACAACCGAAAAGAAAGAGCTACTTCTATCAATAGCCTTAGTAACATCATTATATTTATGTTTAAAGTATACAGAAACAGAAATAAATACTAGAGTACTACTATTTTGCAATATACCAATAGTAATAGCCTACATGAAAAAGAAGTTGTCTTTAGGAATAGCACTCTCAATAATTAATGTATTATATAGTAAGTATATTTTAAATATTGAAATAACAATAATGATAATAAAATATATATCTTATCTTATATTATATCTATGTGCAAGCAAAAGAAGATTATCAAGTGGTGCTTTCGTTCTTTCAATAGCAGTAATACAAGGATTCTTCTTATCATTTGAATATTTCTTTAAAGAAATAAAAGTATCAATAAATGATTTTTTAGTACTTTTAATAATAATATTTATTTATTATTTTGTAACATTTTCAATATTATATTTATTCAAAGTAATAGATAAAGTAGAATCATTAAATACAACAATAAAACTATTAGAAAAAGATAAAAAAATAAAAGATGCTTTATTCAAATTAACTCATGAGATAAAAAATCCGCTCGCAGTATGTAAAGGATATTTAGATATGATAGATTTAAATAAAGAAGAAAAAGCCCTGAAGTACTTAATAATAATGAAACAAGAAATAAATAGAAGTCTTAATATAATAAGTGATTTTGTAGAATACAATAAAATAAAAATAGTAAAAGAACAAATAGATTTAAACTGTCTATTAGATGATGTATACGATTCATTCAAGATTCTAGTAAATACTAAAAAAATCAAACTAGAATATAAAGATAGAAATGATGAAGAAATATATTTTCAAGGAGATTATGAAAGATTAAAACAAGTAATAATTAATTTATTAAAAAATTCACTTGAAGCAACTGAAGAAAATGGGAAAATAGAGATATCTTCAAACATCTACAAAACATACTTAGAAATATCAGTCGAAGATAATGGAATAGGAATGAGTAAAGAAACACTAAAAAATATAGAAGAAATGTTTTATACTACAAAGCAAAATGGAACAGGACTAGGAGTAGCCTTATCAAGTGAGATAGTAAAATCACATAATGGAGAATTATTATATACATCAGAATTAAATAAAGGGACAAAAGCAACAATAAGATTGCCATATAAGTAATCTTATTGTTTTAATTATTAATATAATTATGATATAATAATATATGTGAAAAGAAAAGGATGATAAGTATGGAAGATATATTTTTAAAAAGATTACCATTTATAGATCTTCATGGGTATGATATGGATTCAGCAAGAGTTGCTACGAATGATTTTATAAATGAGAATATAATATTAAAGAATGAAAAAATAGTAATAATACACGGAAAAGGAATGGGACTAGTAAAAAAATCAGTACATGAGGCACTAAGTAAAAGAAAAGAAGTAATAAAATATCATACCGATAATCAAAATACTGGTTTAACGATAGCCTATTTATCTGTTGACAAGTGACATACTATATGCTATAATAAATTACAATTTCAAGGACGATATTATATGCAGAAAAATAACAAAGTAATTAAACAAATCAAAGATATAAATAGCATCATAGAGTATATAGTTGTAATAATATTATTACTAATAATATGTTTAATTATATTACTTATAGAGACACTATAATATCAATTAGGAGGGTTTTAAAATGGATGAAGAAAGAAAAATAAATTGGTTAGGGTTATTTATAAAAATAATAATAGTATTTATATTTTTATTAATAATAATATGGTTAGTATCTAAAATAGCAGGAAGTAAAAAATTATCAGACACATTTAAAAAGAACATAAATAATATGGAGGAAGTAGCAGTCGCTTACTTTAAAGAAGTAGATTTACCTCAAGAAAAAGGTAAGAGCAAAAAAATAACACTAGAAGAAATGATAGAAAATAAATTAATAGTTTCAGTAAATGATAATAGTGATAATATTTGTGATGTGAAAAAGAGTTTTGCTAAAATAACAAGAGAAAAGAAAAAATATAAGTTAGAGACAACCCTAGAATGTGGCAAAGAAAAAAATACAATAACAAGAAACTTTAGTTTCAAAGATTGCAAAAATTGCAATAACAATGCAAATAATGATTCAAATAAAAATAGTCAAAAAACAGATACAGACACAAAAAAAGATAATACTACCAATAATAATAATTCAGAGAATAACCAAACAAAAGCAGAAAAGACAACATACTACGAATATGTAAAAGAGTGGACAACATATAGTAAATGGATGAGAGGAAACAAAACAGGTACAAATATAGAAAACAAATATGAGTATTATGGAGTAAGTGAAGAAGATTATTACATACTTGGTACCATAGACAAAAATAGTAATCAAGTAGAATATACAGTAAAATTAAACAAAGTACCAAATAAAGATTATTATTTCACTACAATAAAAAATGTAGACTTTCTATCAAATAACGAAAAAGAGTTCTTATCAGAAGATAGAATACTACCAAATAAAGAAATAAATAGTGTTCCAAAAACATTACAAGAATATTCATTAAAAGAAAATGACTTCAAATACACATTGCGTCCATACTACTATAATGGTGAGTTTTATATAAATATTACAATAAAAGATGTAAAAACAAGTGTTAAATCATATAATGGAAATTATTTTGTACCACTTAAAGTAACACTAAAGTTTTCTTCACCAGTAGTAGCAGAAGCAAAACCATCAGGAGACTACGAAACAATAACATACTATAGATATGTAGAAAAAAATAAAGAAACAAAATGGTCAACCGAGTCTTCATTAGAAGGATATACAAAAACAGGAAATACAAAAGTAGAATAAAGGAAATAGAACTTCAAATAAAAAGAAGTTCTATTTTAATATTTTATCAACAATACCATATTCTAGGGCTTCGTTACTATCCATAAAATAATCTCGTTCAGTATCATTATCAATAACACTAATATCTTTACCAGTAACATCTGCTAAAATATTGTTAAGTTTTTTCTTAAGTTTAAGAATTCTCTCAGCGGCTATTTTAATTTCTGTTGCCTGTCCTTGAGCACCACCAAGAGGTTGATGAATCATAACCTCTGCATTAGGAAGAATATATCTTTTTCCCTTTTTACCAACAGCCAAAAGAAAAGCAGCCATAGAAGCAGACATACCAACACATATTGTGGATACATCACTTTTAATAAAATTCATAGTATCATAAATAGCCATGCCCGAAGTAATAGAACCACCAGGAGAATTAATATATAAACTAATATCATCGTTGTTAAGACTATCCAAATATAAAAGTTCAGCAACAACAATATTTGCACTATTATCATTTATTTCTCCATTTAAAATAATAATCCTATCAATAAGTAATCTAGAATAAATATCATAGGCCCTTTCACCCATATCATTTTTTTCAATAACAGTAGGAATTAAATTCATACAAATCACCCATATATAGTATAATATATAATGAATGTATTCATAACAAAAAAAGTATGACAAAAAATAACAATATATGATATAATAATAATATAAGATATCCAAGAGGAGGAGATAAAATGGAAACAATAATAATAACTTTGGATAATGGAGAAAAGAAAGAATATACAAAGGGAATAAAATTAAAAGAAATAATAGAAAACATAAAACAGAAAAGAGAAGACACCGTAGTAGGAGCACTTTATAATAATAAAATGATATCATTAGAAGATTCAATAACAAAGAGTGGGAAACTATCAATATATGATTTAAATACAAAAGAAGGAAATAAAATATATGAGAAAGGCCTATTATATTTATTCGAAGTATCCGCAGTAGAATTACTAGGAAAAGATACAAAAATAGTAGTAAAGCATTCAATAGATAAAGGAATATATTGCACCATAAATAAAAAAATAACCGAAAATGATATATCAGCCATAAAAGAAATAATGCGAACTAAAGTAAAAGAAAATATCCCATTTACCAAAATAGAAACATCAAAAAATGAAGCCATAGAATATTTCAAAAGTAAAAAAAGGGAAGATAAAGTAAGAACACTATTTTATGTAACAGTGGATTATGTAACACTATATAAATTAGGTAACACCTACAACTATTTAATAGGAGACCTTCCATACAGCACAAAATCATTAAAATACTTTGACCTATCACTAATAAAAAATAATGGAGTAGTAGTAAGATTTCCATCAATATATGATAACAATAAAATAGTAAAGTATACTCATCATGAAAATTATTTCAATAGTCTAGAAGAGTATTCTGTATGGGGTAACAATCTAAACATAAACAATTTAGGAGAACTAAATGAGTTCATAACAAAAAACAATGCCGGAGATATAATACAATTATCCGAAATAATGCAAGATTATAAATTACTTAGTGTAGCAGAACAAATAGTATTAAATAAAGAAGACTACAAAGTAATTCTATTATCAGGACCATCATCTTCTGGAAAAACAACAACTGCTATGAAACTATCACTATACCTAAAAAGTTTAGGATTAAATCCAACTCATTTATCCTTAGATGACTACTTTTTAGAGAGAAAAGAAACTCCATTAGGACCAAATGGAAAACCAGACTTTGAATCTCTAAAAGCAATAGATGTAAAATTATTTGATAACCAAATAAGTAAATTACTAAAGGGAAACAAAGTAACAGTACCAACATTCAATTTTATAGAAGGAAAAAAAGAATATAAAAGAGTAGTAGAACTAAAAGAAAATGATATCCTTATAATAGAAGGACTACATGCATTAAATGAAGAATTACTAACAAATATACCAAAAAAGAAAAAGTTCAAAGTGTATATAAGTCCATTAACATATCTAAATATTGACAATGATAATAGAATAGGAATGACAGACTTAAGACTATTAAGAAGAATAGTAAGAGATAATAGAACAAGAGGATATAACCCTTCCAAAACACTAGAGTCATGGTCTGATGTTCGTGAAGGAGAAGAAAAGTATGTTTTCCCATATCAAGACAATGCCAATGTAATGTTCAACACTAGTCTAGCCTATGAACTAGCAGTAATAAAAACATATGCTGAGCCACTACTATTCACAATAAGAGAAGATGATCCAAATTACCAAGTAGCAAAAAGACTAATAGAATTATTGAAGTTCGTTTTACCAATACCGAGTGAAACAGTACCAAAAACATCAATAATAAGAGAGTTTATAGGAGGAAGTTACTTCGAATAAAAACATATAAAATAAATAAAAGCATATATTAGAATAGGTGTAATATGAATAAATATAAACTATTAATAATAATATGCTTTTTTCTTGTCACAATATCAATGCCCAAAGTAACAGCGGTTGTAAAAAATCTAAATCTATTAGGAAAAACCATAGTGTTAGACGCAGGACATGGAGGTAAGGACGAAGGTGCCAGCAGTGGCCAAATAAAAGAAAGTAAATTAAACCTAATACTAGTAAAAAAATTAGAAAAAGAATTAATATCACGAGGAGCAACAGTATACTTAACGAGAGAAGATGATAACGATTTATCAACAACGACCATAAATAGAAAAAGAAGTGATTTATATAGAAGGGCACAATACATAAATAAAATATCACCCGATATGTATATATCACTGCATTTAAACTCATCACCATCACCTTCTTGGAGAGGTCTGCAAATATTCTACACAAATAACAACAAAGAAAATAAAGAAATAGCCCTATCATTAACAAATTATTTAAAAGAAAAACTATCAAATACAAGAGAAGCCAAAAAAGACAGTACATACTATATGTATAAACATATAAAATCACCAGGAGTCTTAATTGAGGCAGGATTTATATCCAATCCTAGTGATAACTACTTATTAAGAGATGAAAAATATCAAAATAAACTAATAACCTTAATCGCAGATTCCATCGAAAACTATTATCAAAAGTAGACACAAACAAAAATAATAAGCAAAATAAACAAAATCACTTTCAAAAAAATAAAAAATAGTGTATACTCATAATAGAGAAGTGTAAAAAGAGTAAGGAGGGCAAAAGCATGCAAAAAATATATTTAAAGTACGATGAATATACACCGCCAGTAGAGTGTGAGTTAGGCTTCATATCCAAAATGGTATATTTAGGCTTTCTATATCCAGCAACCAAGAAAAACTACAAAATGTTTTACATAATGTTACTAACCGAAACAGCAGTATCATCATTAATAATGTGCTTTATTCCATTCAAAATAGGAATAATAATATGTATAGCAATGCTCTTCCTAATAAATACACTGTTCGCTGCCAATTACAACATGATAATAATAGAAAATCTCTTAAAAAATGGTTATGTACCATTAGATCATAATTCATCAGAAATATTAATAAAAAAAGGAATATATTTTAAACTGCAGTAATTTATATTCCTTTTAAAATAAACAAAAAAATTAACAAAAAATTAACAAAAATATACCAATTTTTCAAAAAGTATGATATACTTTAATACAGAATAATGGGAGTTGATGCAAGTGGAAAAAAATTTCAAAACAATAAATGAACAAGTAGAAATACTAAAAAACAAAGGTCTCATAATAGAAGATGAAAATGCCGTAAAAGAAACATTACTAAGAGAAAATTACTTCTTTATAATGGGCTATCGTCATGTATTTCTAAAATCAGAAAAAGAGCGAAAGTTTATCCCTGGCACAACATTTGATGAAGTATACTCATTATTCACATTTGATAGGAATTTTAGAAACATAATATTTAAAAATGTCTTAGTAATAGAAAATCAATTAAAATCCGTAATATCGTATCAATTATCCAGAAAGTATGGTTATCGAGAAAAAGATTACTTAAATCCAAAGAACTTTACACAAGATCACGATAAAGCAAGGAGAGTAAGGGACTTAATTGACAAAATGAAAAGACAAATAAGAATCAATGCAACAAGTCACAATGCAACAATGCACTATATGAGCAATTATGGCTACATCCCACTGTGGGTATTAGTAAAAGTATTATCATTTGGAATAGTTTGTGAATTATTTACCATATTAAAAAAAGAGGATCAAATAGAAGTGTCTGAAATATTTGATACAACTCCTGCCTTATTAGGAGACATACTAATAATATTATCAAACTATCGTAATTTATGTGCCCACGAAGATATCGTATTTGAACATAAAACCGAGAGAGTAATACCAAATACAGAATATCATGAACTAATGAATATTCAAAAAATGGATGGAGAATACATCTATGGGAAAAACGATTTATTTGCAGTCATAATAATATTTAAGACACTATTAAATAAAAAAGCATTTAGATTAATGATGAAAGAAATAGAATATGAAATAGAACTATTAGATGGAAGGATAGATACCATACCAATAAATAAAGTATTAGATAGAATGGGCTTTCCTGAAAACTATATAGAAATAATAGAAAAGTAGGTGATAAAATGAATAAAAAAAGTAATAAAATAATTATACCCCTTTTAGTATTTATCTCCTTTGTAGGAGGGGCAATATGGACATATTTAGTAATAAATCAATTAAATAGAGGAACAACAACAAATATAATAAAAGGAGGAAACTATACAATAAACGAAAATAGTATATCTGGAGCAGTAGACAAAATATATGATGCCACTGTAACCGTAGCCACTTATAAAGATGGTAAAGCAGTGTCAACAGGAACAGGTTTTGTCTATAAAAAAGAAGGCTCAACAGCCTATATAATGACAAATAATCATGTTATATCAGGAGGCGATTCTGCTAAAGTAATCTTTAGTGATGGAACATCAGCAGATACTCAAATCTTAGGAGGAGAGACATATTCAGATATAGCAGTATTAACAGTAAGTGCTGCAAGTATAAAACAAGTAGCAACAATAGGAAACACAGATAATATAAAATTAGGAGACACAACCTTTGCAGTAGGAGCTCCACTTGGTGATACTTATAGTGGTACAGTAACAAAGGGAATCCTATCAGGAAAAGATCGTTTAGTAGCAGTATCATTCTCTGGTAGTACAACAGATTACTATATGAAAGTATTACAAACAGATGCGGCATTAAATCCAGGTAATAGTGGTGGTCCATTATGTAATGTAAATGGAGAGGTAATAGGAGTAAACTCATTAAAACTTACTCAGGAAAAAACAAGTTCAACAACAAGTTATAGTGTCGAAGGAATGGGCTTTGCTATTCCAATAGAAGACGCTCTATCATATGCAGGTATTATTGAAAAAGGAGAATCAGTAACAAGACCATACATAGGAATAAGTATGTTAGATATAACAGATAGTTATTACTTATGGCAGGCTGGAATAACTTTACCAAAAGGTGTAGAAAAAGGAGTAGCAGTTCTAGAAGTAGTATCATCTTCACCAGCAGAAAAAGCCGGATTAAAGAAAGGTGATATCATAACTAAATTAGAAAAAGAAGAAATATCTTCCGTAGCAGAACTTCGTTATGAATTATATAAGCATAATCCAGGAGACAAAATAACAATTACATATAATAGAAATGGTAAAGAGTTAACTTCGGAAGTAACACTTGAAGAATCAAAATAATCTAGATTAATTCTAGGTTATTTTTTTCCACGGGAACCACAAACAAGTTTATGTTTTCCGTGGTGTTAGTGAGCCAAAGTGTTGTCTCCCTAACAAACAATATTTAAGTATATACTCCTTGCTTATATATAATAGATATGGTTGATATACTACTTATAGACAATACAAATGTTGGTTATAAGTAGCACTGTAAGACTACTTAAGGCTTACAGTGATATTAAAAATAAAATAATAATGTAAAAAAAATATAAAACTATTGTATTTTGTATGTAATATTTGTTATAATAAATATGACAAAAAGAAAGGTGAAGAAAGATGGAAGAATACAAAATAACATCACATAGTGATAATGAAACAATAGCAATAGCACAAAACATAGAATCAGAAAAGTTTCCTAACATGGTAATATGTTTAAATGGCAATTTAGGTAGTGGAAAAACAATGTTTACTAAAGGATTTGCTCATGCTATGGGAATAGATGATATAACATCTCCAACATTTACAATAATAAAAGAGTATGTAGGAGAATTACCATTATATCATATGGATGTATATAGATTAGAAGATTCACATGAAGATATAGGAATAGAAGAATACTTTGATAAAGGTGGAGTAACCATAATAGAATGGGCTGATATGATAAAAGATATCTTACCAGAAGAAAGATTAGATATCAAAATCAAAATAGCAGATGATAATACAAGAGTATTAATATTAAAACCACATGGGGAAAAATATGTAAATATATGTGAGGCCATAATATGATAAGTTTATTTATAGATACATCACTTGAAGATGTATCTATTGCCTTAGTAAAAGATGGAAAAGAATTATCTCAAATACATGAATACATACCAGGAAAACATTCCATATATGTAATTCAGTATATAAGTGATATTCTAAAAAATAATAACTTATCTCCAGATAATGTTGATGAAATAATCGTCGTAAATGGACCAGGATCATTTACCGGTATCCGAATAGGAGTAACCATAGCCAAGATGTTTGCTTATATCAAAAAAATAAGAATCGTAACCATAACATCTTTAAAAGCAAGAGTACTAGGTCATACCGGAGATTATCTATTAACTACTATAGATGCAAAACACAACAATTATTATGTTGGAATATATGACAAAGAATATAATACCATTGAAGAGAAATTTGTCTCTAGTGAAGAAGTAGAAGAACTAAAAGAAAAATATTCCCCAGTAGTCATAGATCAAACAACACCATATCAAGTGGAACAAATTGTATCATATACAAAGAATCTAAAAAGCGAAAATCCTCATGGTGTAAACCCTATCTATCTAAAATTACCCGAAGCGATGGAGAAAAAATGTTAAGAGAAGTAATCAAAGATGACCCAAGTCCCTATGTAAAATATATAGAATATATTGAAGAAGATAAAGTATTAGGATATTTAAAATATTCTCTTATTTATGACCGTATGGAAATAGATAATATTCTTGTTGAGCCAGAGTATCGTGGTCAAAAAATAGGAAACAAATTAATGAGTAGATTAATAAGTATAGCGGATCATGAACATGTCGTAAATATAACTCTAGAAGTAAGAGTAAGCAATGAAATAGCCAGAAATCTCTATAAAAAGTTTGGCTTTAGAGAAGTAGCCTTAAGAAAGTTCTATTATGGAGATGAAGATGCTATACTAATGGAAAAACAGGTGATGTAAATGAAAGATGTATATATATTAGGAATAGAATCAAGTTGTGATGAAACAAGTATGAGTATTGTTAAAAATGGTAGTGAAGAAATAGCCACTATTGTACTAAGTCAAATAGATATCCATAAAAATTATGGAGGAGTAGTACCCGAAATAGCTAGTCGTAACCATATCGAAAACATAACAATTGTTTTAGAAGAACTTCTAGCAAAAGCAAATATGCAACTAGAAGACATAACCGCTATCGGAGTAACATATGGTCCAGGACTAATAGGTAGTCTTTTAATAGGAGTACAAGCTGCTAAAACAATATCATTAGTAACAGGAAAACCATTAATACCAGTTCATCATATCATAGGACACATCTATGCCAATAACCTAAAAGAAAGATTAACATTCCCTCTAATAGCCTTAGTAGTAAGTGGAGGACATACCGAACTAATCTATATGAAAGAAGATTATTCCTTTACCAAAATAGGAGGAACACTAGATGATGCCGTCGGAGAATGTTATGATAAAGTAGCCAAAGTATTAGGTCTAGAATATCCCGGAGGACCAAAAGTAGATAAACTAGCCCATCTAGGAAAAGATACCTATAACTTACCATATCCCCTAGACGATAGTACCTATAACTTTAGTTTTAGTGGTATCAAATCCGCTGTCATAAATCTTGTACATAATGAAGAACAAAGAGGAAATACCATAAATAAAGAAGATTTATGTACAACATTCCAAAATAGAGTTGTAGGCATAATAACAAAGAAAACAATGAAAGCTATAAAAGAATATAAAGTATCAAATCTTGTAGTAGCGGGTGGTGTGTCAGCAAACTCTGGTTTAAGAGAAAAATTAACTGAAGAAAGTCAAAAAGAAAACATTCACATATCTTTCCCTGAACTAAAATATTGTACAGATAATGCTACCATGATCGCCGCTGCTGCCTACTTTGCCTATCAAAAAAATATTTTTGCTGATCTAACATTAAATGCTATGGCAACAGACACCATATATAAAGAGTGGAAATAAGGATTATAGAAATATAATCTTTTTTTAATTTCTAAGGACAATCTCTATTACAATAAAAAATAATTTCACATAAAATAAAGTGATTATGAATAGAGGTGAAAAAACATGGAATTCATAAATCAAAATACCGAACTAGTAATAACCATACTTACTATGACATTAACATGGATACTTGGTTTTATTTCTAAAAGATGCCCTTATGTAAATAACAATCTAATAATAATACAAAATATAGTAATTGGACTATCAGTATCAATATTCTATTTTATAATAACCAAAGACTTCAATTTAGCCATAACCTTAAGTGGACTATTCGCCGAAACAGGATATAATCTTATTCATAATATAGAAAAATTAATAAAGGAGGGAGATAATGGTAAACATAGTAAAGAAGATAGTACCGGAGAGTAGATACTATCTAAAATGCCCTTATGAAATGACTCCTACTAGAATAGTAGTTCATAATACCGCTAACGATGCTCCTGCTCGAAATGAAATAAGTTATATGACAAATAATGACTACGAAACATCATTTCATTATGCTGTAGATGATAAAGAAATAGTTCAAGGTTTGCCTGAAAATAGAAATGGTTGGCACGCAGGTAAGTAACATTGCCTGAACACACTTTTTCCATTAATCAGTGGGGTACACATTTTTGTGTGCTAACGGGGAAACCTAAGTCTTTAAGATATGGCAATCCCGTGGGAAGCCTATTGACATATATTTACTATTTTTATATAATCTTTATGGGTGATGGTGATGAAAGAAATATGGAAACCTATAAAAGATTATGAAGGACTATACGAAATATCTAACTTTGGAAATGTAAAAATACTTGCTAGAAATTACACCAGATATAATTATTTGACAAAAAGATATAATATTATAAAAGTAAAAGAAAAAATAACACAAGGAACAATAAATGGAGGCTACAGGAGAATATGTTTAACAAAAAACAAGGTAGAAAAAAACAAACATATTCACAAACTTGTGGCTGAAGCGTTTATACCCAATCCAAATAATTATTCATACGTA
>USIB01000022.1 GCA_900554615.1 uncultured Mycoplasmatota bacterium
CATTAGTAATATTCTTAACATGTTTATCTATATAATTCATATATACTTCTATCTGTCCTATATGTTCTTTTTTTACTTCAGTTATTTTTAATTCTACAACAACATAGCAATTATATTTAATATTAAATAGTAATAAATCTATATAATTGTAAGCATTATTTATTTTAATTTTATATTCACTACCTATAAAACTAAAACTATCTCCAAGTTCTCTCATAAAACCTTCTATATCCTCAAGTATTATTTTTCGTAACATTTTTTCACTTACATTTTCTTTATCTATTTCTAACTTATTTTTAATAATAATTGGATTCTTAATAGTATCACTAATGCCTAACTTTTCTTTATTAATTAGTTTTAATTTAGTATTATTATCTAATCTTTGATATTCTTTATTTTTAATTTTTTCTCTTAACTCTCTTACACTTAAGTTATATCTTTCAGTTGTAATAATATAATAATTAATTTCATTAATATCTTTAATAGATAATAATTCACAATAATGACTCCAAGATAATTGTTGCGACACTGTCGCAATTTTTTCAGATAATAAATAAAATTGTCGCATTCTTGACAATGCAGTAAAAGTATAACCTTTTCCTAGTTCTTTTACTAATCTAACAGAATACTCTTTTATTAATCCATCTCCATACTTTGCTCTTTCTTCTCCACCTTGTGCTTCAACTAATAATTTACCTACATTATAATAAGTACTAAGTTCATTTCTATTCTTAGAATAATCTTTTACTCTTTTATATAATTCATTATTTAATAATTCATTTTTAATCTGGTTATAATAACCACTTATCATTTATTCCTCCTTATATATAGTTTTATATAAATCTTTAGTATCACTACTAACATCTTCTACATCAATCTTAGGAAGTTCACTAGTAGAAGCCAAACCAAAATAATCAAGAAATTCATCAGTAGTCTTATAAAGAATAGCCCTACCTGGAGTATTTGCTCTACCACACTCTTTAATTAACCCTTTAGCAAGCAATCTTCTCATAACATAAGCAGATTCAACCCCTCTCAAAGAATCAATCTCCCCCCTAGTAATAGGCTCATTATATGCAATAATTGCCAAAACCTCTAAAGCAGACTGAGATAATCCGTTACTAGAAGAATCCATAAGTAACTTCTGATAATAATCCCTATGTTCTTCTCTCGTAGTAAGTTTAATCGTATTACCTAAAAAATTAATCCTAAGTCCTCTCTTATTATCATCATAATAATTCTTTAAATTAAGAACAATTCTTTTTGCCTCATCTTCACTAATTTCTAATATATCTTCAATTTCTTTTAAAGTAAGTCCAATATCACCCTGAACATACAAAAGACCCTCTACTACACTTTCCATATCAATTCCTCAATTCTATCAATATTTTATCAAAGTTCTTATCTTGATTAATAATAACATCTTTTTCCTTTACCATCTCTAGTATAGATAAAAAAGTAACAACCACTACTGGTCTATTATATTCATCAAATAAATCTTCCAAATATGCCTTTTTCTTTGTCATAAGTATCTTCTTAATACTATTCTTTCTTTCTCTTACCGAATATTCTCTTTTAGTAACCGTAGTTTCAAGAGGCTTATCAGCTTCCCTTCTCTCTAAAAACTTTCTAAAGGCTTCCATCAAATCCAAAGCCCCATAATCACCTTTAAGAGTACTATCTACATAATTATTCTTATTTTCTGGTGTTTTTATATATATCTTCTTTCTCTCTTCCTCTAACTCTTTAAATATAGGAGTCATCTCTTTATACTTCTTATATTCAATTAATTTATTAATTAGATTCTCTCTAGTAATCTCTTCATCATCTTCTTTTTCATCTTCTATTTTAACACTAGGAAGTAAAGACTTAGACTTCAAATACATAAGTTCTGCTGCCATTACTAAATACGAAGAAGAAATATTAATATTTAATTCTTCCCCTCTTCTAATATAATCCAAATACTTATCAGTTATCTCTTCTATTTTAATATCAAATATATCTATATTAGATTCCTTTACTAAATGTAAAAGTAAATCTAAAGGACCTTCAAAATTATCTATTGATATATAATCCATATGTACACCATCCTACCTAATTGTACCATATATTTTAATATTAGTAAATAATTAACATTTAAACTTCCACTATAAATACCCATAATAAAAGAGCTAGAAGACTTTTAATCATCTTCTAACTCAAGTGAGTAGTTAAAACTATAAACTTCTCTTTATTTTCTTATAACCTTTTAATGATATAACTAACATACCAATAAGTAATAAGTAATCATATAAATTAGTTCCTTCAACTCCAGTTTGAGGAGGTTCAATATCTCCTTCTCCTATAGTCTTAACATAAATATAATCTACATATATAGTATCTTCAGTATAAGTACCAACTTCACTACCCTTAACTTCTTTTAAACTATATCCAAAGAAATCCTTCGAAGAAGTTTTATACTCGCTTCCTACAAGACCAGTAGTAGTAACATCATTAGATAATACATTACCATCAGTATCTTTGTAAGTAGCAATAACTGTACCTTTTAATACCTCAGTTACTTTTTCATCTTCATCAGATTCTTTATTATTATCAAGTACTATACTAGCAATAACCTTATTAACAACCTTATCAGAATCTACTGAAACAAATACTAAATCTAAATTAAATTCTTCATTAATAGAGTATACACCATCAATATAATCATCTTCAGTAATATCAGTATATACTACTTTACAAGTAATAGTATTATCTTCTTCATTATAAGTACATCTATTATCATAAGTAGAATTATCTTTATCAATAGCATATGGTAAAATATCAGTAACGATAAGAGTAGCATCACCAACATAATCAGTAATTACAGTGCTAGCAGTAATAGTATAATTAAATACACCATTAATACTCTCTACTATATTAGAGCCTTCTTTCTTAACATCAAACTCTTCAATATTACCATCATTCTTAGTATAAACATAATTAACAACTAATTCTTTATTTTCTACATAAATGCCTTCTTTGTCATCACCATTAACTTCTTTAAAAGTATAACCAAAGATTTCTTTTTGAGGAGTAGTATATTCACTACCAGCTAAACCATTATTAGTATAATTACTAGTAAGAGTATTACCCTCAGTATCTTTATAAGTTGCTATTACATTACCATAAGGAATAGTATCAGTAACATTATCTTCAGCATCTACACTTTTATTACCATAATAAAGTTTAGATTTAACATTATTAGTAACTTCAGCACCAGTAATATTTAAATATTTTAATTTAATATCAAAAGATTCACTTATTGTATTAGCTTCTTCAGTTATATTATAAGTTTCTCTACAAACAATAGTCTTACCATTTAAAGTACATCTATTATCCATAGAAATAATTTCTACATTATAAGGTAAAGTATCAATAAGTTCAAGTGTAACTTCACCAACATATTCATTAATTTTACCAGTATAACTTAATACATAATTAAATTCAGAACCAATACTATTAATAGTATTATTTTGAATCTTACTAACAGTATTTTCTTTAATATTACCATCATTCTTAATATAATTATAAACAACAGTAATAGTACTATTAGCAATATAATTACCATTAGCATTATTAGGTAAATTACTAGTATCTAAAGTATAACCATAAAAAGCTTTATGACTAGTACTATAAGAAGCACCACCATAATTACTCTTAGTATCTTCTACTTCAAGTACAGTATTACCACTTATATGTTTAACAATTAAATTACCCTTTTCTACATTAGTAACAACCTCAGTTTCATCAGATGGAGTCTTATTACCATCTAAATCAATTACTACTTGTGCCTTATTAACAATCGTATCAGAATTAATATCTTTAAATACTAATTGTAAATCAAATGAAGCATCAACTTTAAATATACCATCTGTATAATCATCAGAAGTTACATTCTTATATTCCTTAACACAAGTAATAGTCTTATTACCATCATATGTACAAGCATTAGGAATAATAGAACTATCTTCATCAATAGCATAAGGTAGCATATCCTTAATAGTTACTTTAATATCTCCAACATAATCCCTAACAGTAGCAGAACCACTTATAGTATAATTAACTTTACCATTAATATCAGTAATAGCTTCAGGGCCAGTCTTTAGAACTTCAATTTCTTCAGTATTACCATCATTCTTAGTATAAACATAATTAACAACTAATTCTTTATTTTCTACATAAATGCCTTCTTTGTCATCACCATTAACTTCTTTAAAAGTATAACCAAAGATTTCTTTTTGAGGAGTAGTATATTCACTACCAGCTAAACCATTATTAGTATAATTACTAGTAAGAGTATTACCATCAGTATCTTTATAAGTTGCTATAACACTACCCTTAATATTAACTTTAACATCACTACTATCAGAAACACCATCAGTAGCAATTACAATATCATTATCTCTAACAACACTAGTATTACCAGTTACATTATTAGTAATAACCTCACCATTATTACTTATATAATCATTATATAAAACACTATAAGTAATATTAATTTCTTTATTATTAACTTCATATAAACGAGTAAACTCATCTATATCTTCAGTAATAACCCAAGTAATAGTCTTATTACCATCATAACTACCACCATTTAAATTACTTCTTTCAGTATTAATACTTCCAGGTAATGTGTCAGTAATAGTAAATACTACCTTGTCACCAGCCTTAATATTCTCAATTTTACCATTAAAGTTATATTTAATAGTATATGTAACCTTATCACTAGAACTAATAACTTCTCTTACATTATTATTCTTAGTAATACTCTCAATAACGCCATCATCATTAGGAATAAATTCAGTACTAATATAATATACATTTAAAATATTATTATCTTCATTATCACCAATAACAATTTCTCCATTATTATTATCTGGATCTAAGAAATAATTCTTATTATCATTATTTATTTTATTAGTTAAATGTTCATTATTAACTTTATCTAAAGTATAATTCTTAGCATATTCAGTAGCACCATATATAGCATCTTGAGAATAATTATAAGTAGTATCAAACTCACCATTAAAGTGATAATTAACATTAAACTTATAATTACTTCTATCATAGTAAATATATATAGTTTCATTATCATCAGTAATTACATATTTACCATTATTGTCCCCATAAGTCATTTCCCTATTAAGAACAAAACCAGTAGGACTAATCAAATAGTCATCTACGCTAATAGTAGTACCATATTTAGTAGTAATATTAAATATATTATTAACTAAATCAGGTCTATCTTCATATCCAGTCTTATCTACATTCTGGAACTTATAAACAACATTATATTTAACATCAATCTTATCATAATATAATCTAATAACAGTATCATTATCTGTAATAGAATAAATACCATTGTTATTTCCCTTAGTCATATTCTCATTAAAAGTATAACCATCAGGAATAGTAATATTATTATAAGTTAAAGCATTAACATTATCACCATAAGTAGCAGAAATACCATTAATAGAAGGTACACTACTTATCTCAGTATAACTACCATTATTTTCAAATAAGTAAACAACCTTATAAGTAAGTTTCTTCTTAGTATATACTACATTAATAATATTCTTAGAACTATCAATAGAAATAGTCAAACTACTATCAGATTTTTCACTATTAAATTCATAACCTTCACCCGCAGCAGTAAGATAAGTATTCTTATCACTATCAGCAAGTGGAATAACATCATTCTTATGAGCTCTTCTTACATCACTAGAACCTAAATAATTTTCACTATCAGAAGTAGTAATTTCATCTCTATAATAATTAATTACATAATCATAAGTATTTTGCACCCAGTATACCATAGCACTTTCGCTACTTGTAATAGGATTAGTTAATCCATCACCAGTTAATGTAAATGAATTATTACTATCATTACCATTAGTTCTATACCAACCAGTAGCACTATCTTTATCTGCTATTTCAATATTAAATGAATATACTTTTTCTTCTTCAGTAACATCACCAACATTAATAGTTACATTTTTACCATTAACAGTAATATCTTGACTATCTTTAGTACCATCAACATATTTAAAGTTATCACCAATAACATCTGTTAAAACAGCATTGCTAGCAGCAATAGAAGTTTTAATATCCTCAAATATAGTCTTAAAACTATCTGCTATTCCATCAGAACTTGCTTCCTTATAAAATCCTTTTTCTTCTTTGTTATACTCATAATGATAACCCCAATAATCTGAAACCTTAGTCATAGTAGTATCAGAAGATATTCTCTTAAGAACATCTTTAGCAGTATCATTATCTGCAATACCATAGCCAATAGAGAACACTGTTATTTTATTGTCATTCTTAGCTTCATATGCTCTATCCATTGCCATATCAGTAGCACTCTTGCCATAACTACCACCACTAGTAGGTTCACCATCACCAATTACAACAATATACTTTTGAGCATTTGCATCATCTACACTATTTAGTTTAGTAATAGCATTACTTAATCCTGCTTGTAAGTTTGTACCGCCTTCAGGATGGCCAAAATCACTAGCAGTTAATGCAGTATGACTAAACTCAGTAGCTTCACTAGCATTTCCTGAAAAAGTAACTAAAGAAATATTAGTATTTTCTACTTTAGACAAACTCTCAGAAAAACTAACAGCACCATTAACAGCACTTTCCCATTTATCTTGAGTTAATGCATTAGGTTTATATCCTCCACGATCTCCAATACAAGTAATATTTGTACCATCATCAGCAGTATAATGAACATTCCAACCTCTTTCTGAAATATAAGAATATCCACCTTTTTTACTATTACAAATCATACTACCAGAAGTATCAAATACAACCACTACATATACTGGTTTTGTAATCGTATTAGGATTTTCCTTGTTCTTTCCTTTCACTCTTAATTCAACATTATATATTCCATTTTCTCCATCTAATTTAGTAACAGTCTTAGTAACTAATGCTTCATCAGTTTCATAGTCACCTGAATATATAGTTGCACTATTGCCATTATTACTTACTTTATTATTAATACCTACATCACCTTTAAAAGGATCTCTATCAGATATCTTATTAGCAAGAACGCTAATAGGAGTCATCAAATCAGAAATAATCATCGCAGCAAGTACTAATAATTTAGTAAACTTCATAAAACCTTTTTTCATTATTAAACCCTCCTCAATATAATTAATAAAAACTTTCTTTGATAATTACGATAATCTCTATGTGTACTACAAGTTTGAAGTATTAATATTTCATCATCTTTAGTTACTTCAGTACCCGTATCATACATAGATTTACTCTTTAACTTTAATAAATGATTCAAATACTCTTCATCATCCTTAAAGTTAACTCTCATATAAGAAAAGTCCTCTACTTCCACATAAACAGAAAATATTTCATACCTTTTCTTACCCTTTTCAGTAGTTAAATCTACATATTTATGATTATCATAATAATCTTTATCATAAAACTCTTCAAGTATTTTAAATGGCATATCAATATTTGAAGAATTATGACCATAAATTAATAACTTTCTACTAGAGTCAATTGAAACTCTATAGTCTAAATATATACTTCCCATATAATTATTATTACCATAAGCATCATGATTAAGATAATAATCATTATCATTACTTTGCATAACAGGAACAATATAGTCAGTATTTTCTATTTCAAGTATTCCTTTAACATCATCATTATTATATTTTTCTCTAACATCAGAAATAATCTTACCATAATCAATAGGAATACTCTCATTATTATCCATATTCTCAATATTCATATTCAAATAATAACTATTACTATTATTATTTTTAATATATAAAATCATAGAACAAGTAGTAATTACAAATAAGCATAAAAATACACTAAAAATACTTAATATTTTCTTAATATTCACTTTCATAATTACCCCCTCATAAATCCACCAGATGGTTTACTATTATAGCAGATTTCCCAAAAAAGTCAACTCATATCTTTATTTTTCATAAAAACACATAAAAAGAAGCCTTAAACTACTAAGAATCCTATAATTTAAAACTTCTTTTATTACTATCACTTCACCATTAATATTATGTACAAATATCAAAACTTTTAAACATTATTTTAACATTAATTTATTAATAACCTTATCAAACACCCTATTAAAAGTATCAACTTCCTCCATTGTATTCTTATAAGACAAACTAATTCTTATACTATGGGTAGCAATATCATTATCATGATAAACAGCATATACACTACTAGACAAGTCATTAGTAGAACAAGCACTCTTAGTAGAAATAAAAATACCCTCTTCCTCCATAGCATGAATAAAAGTCTCAGGTTTAATTCCCATTATACTAAAGTTTATGATATAAGGAATACTATTTTTCGTACTATTAATATGAATATTATCATACTTCTTAAGATTGTTAACAATACCAGTATTAAGCCCTTGAACATAAAAGTAATTATTCTCTATCAAAGGCATAATAATTTCCATTGCCTTCATAAGACTACAAATCAAAGGAAGAGCAGGAGTTCCACTTCTGTAAACAGTAGTACTCTTTCCACCATGCAATAAATTATCAATAACAATATTATCCTTCTTTACAAGAAGACCAATACCCTTCATACCAAATATCTTATGACCAGACATACTCATAAAATCCATATCATTAAAATCAATCTTAATCTTACCAATAGCCTGAGTAGCATCAACATGAAAATAACACTTAGGATAACTACTAATAATCTTCCTAATCTCCTTAATATTCTGTCTAATACCAAGTTCACTATCCACATAAGAAATAGAAACAAGTATCGTATTATCACTAAGTAATTCCTTCAAATTATCAAGGTCTACTAACCCATCTTCACCTATATTAACATAATCAATAGCAAAACCTTTACTCTCCAAATACTTCATAGTCTGGGTAGTACTAGAATGCTCAAGATGAGTAGTAATAATATGATTACCACGATTTCTGTACTTAGAAGCAACCCCCTTAATTACCGTATTATTAGATTCCGTTGCTCCTGATGTATAAATAATCTCACTATCCTTAACATTAAGCATCTTAGCAATCTTACTAGTAGCATAGTCCTCAAGTTCCTTTGACTTAACTCCCAAACTATGAATAGAATTAGAGTTCCCTGGATATTCCTTACATACCTTACAAAAAGTATCAAGTACCCTATCATCAACAAAAGTAGTTGCACTATTATCAAAATATATCATAACATTCCCTCTTTCCTCTAGTATTTTACCATATATATAATAATTTTAAAAGAAAAACATCCCAATTTATCATAATTTTAATATATAGTAATAACCCCAAATATAATAAGTATGGTTGATACTTATTTGGAGACCAAGACTCCAAATAACACTAGCAAGACAAATGTCTTGCAGTGAACATAAACATATTTACATATTCCAAATAATAATGTATCATATAAACAGGTGATAACAATGAATGAAGAAAATCTAATAAAATACTATAACAAGTTCAATGAAGACAAAAGATTAACAAGAAGACACGGAATAATAGAATATAGAACCGCTATGCACTATCTAGAAAAATATCTAAGTACCCTAGATAACCCCAAAATAATAGACATTGGAGCAGGAACAGGTTCATACTCCATACCCCTATCTAAAAAATATGATGTAACAGCAGTAGAACTAGTAAAACACAACCTAATGACATTAAAAAGAAAAAGTAACAAAGTAAAATCATACCTAGGAAATGCCCTAGACCTAAGTAAATTCAAAGATAACACTTTCGACATAGTCATTCTCTTTGGACCAATGTACCATCTAATAAAAGAAGAAGACAAAATAAAAGCCCTATCCGAAGCCAAAAGAATAGTAAAAGAAAAAGGCCTAATATTCATAAGTTACTATATGAACGAATATGCCATCATAAAACACGGCTTCATCGAAAACACCATCAAAGAAGCCATAAAAACAAACAAAATAGATAAATCTTTCAAAATAACCCCTACTGAAACAGACCTCTATAGCATGGTAAGACTAGAAGACATAAACCATTATAAAAACACCCTAAAACTAAAAAGAATAAAAATACTATCTCAAGATGGAGCAACCGACTACTTAAGAAAAGAAATAAATAAAATGGATACTGAAACCTTTGAACTATATTACAAATACCATCTATCAATATGTGAAAGAGAAGACCTACTAGGAGCATCTTCTCATGTATTAGACATATTACAAAAATAACTATTTAAATAAAGACTTATAAACATCTTCATAATCCTCAACCAAAATAATATTAAGATTATCCCTAACCTCACTAGGAAGAAGAGAAAACTCCTTAGAAGATTCAAGAGGCAAATAAACAGTATCAATACCATTGCTAGTAGCGGCAATTAACTTCTCCTTAAGCCCCCCTACTGGAAGAATCTTACCTCTAAGCGTAATCTCCCCCGTCATTGAAACATTATTAGGAATAATTTTATTCTTAAGAAGACTAAGAATCGCCGTAACTATCGTAATACCCGCACTAGGCCCGTCTTTAGGAGTACTTCCCTCTTCAATATGAAAGTGAAAATCCACTTCCTCAAAAATCTTATAATCAATCTTAAACATCGTATTATTAGCCTTAATATAACTAAGAGCAATATAAATACTCTCCTTAATAACATCCCCTAAAGCACCAGTCAAAGTAACCTTCCCATTACCAGGATATAAAGTACAAGTAACCTTAAGAATATTACCACCATACATCGTATAAGCAAGACCATTAACAATACCCGTTTTATTATTAATATCATTAATCGTAATATTATACTTAAGAGCCCCTAAATAAGCCTCAACATCACCAGTATCAATAATAACCTTACTACTCTTATCATTATTAATAATAGCCTTTCTAATAATAGAATCAATCTGTCTATATAAATCCCTTGCCCCCGCTTCCTTAGTATAATAAGTAATAATCTTTAAAATAGCATTATCAGTAAACTTAATATTCTTAACCCTATATTCACTAAGTAAATCAGGAATCAAATGATACTTAGCAATATTAAGTTTCTCATATATCGTATAACTAGATAACTCAATAATCTCTAATCTATCAAGTAAAGGAGCAGGAATACCACCAATATTATTCGCTGTCAAAATAAACATAACATTAGATAAATCAAACTCTTCCTCAATATAATTATCACAAAACTTCATATTCTGTTCCTTATCCAAAATCTCCAAAAGTGCACTAGCAGGGTCCCCCTTATAATCCTTAGTAAGTTTATCAACCTCATCAATCAAAAATACAGGATTAGAAGTTTTAGCCTTCTTCATCTGCTGAATAATCTTCCCTGGAGAAGCCCCTACATAAGTTCTTCTATGACCAAGAATCTCAGCCTCATCATTAATACCCCCTAAAGATACCTTAACAAAATCCTTATTTAATGCTTTAGCAATACTACTAGCAAGAGAAGTTTTACCAACACCAGGAGGGCCAACCAAACATATAATAGGACTACTAGAAATATTAGTCTTTTTCTTTACAGCAATATACTCAATAATTCTTCTTTTAACACTCTCTAAACCAAAATGCGAACTATCAAGAGCCTCAGTAATTTTCTTAATATCAGTATTATCTTTAGATAACTTATTCCAAGGTAAAGAAAGAAGCCAATCAATATAAGTCCTAATCGTAGTAACCTCAGGAGAAGCACTACTAGTAAGAGAATACCTATCAATCTCTTCATTAAGTCTCCTGATAATATAATCAGGTAAATCAAGACTATTCATCTTATTTCTAATCTTTAAAATATCAGCATCTTTTACATCAACTTCTCCAAGTTCCTCTTTAATAAGTTTAATCTTTTCCCTAAGCATATATTCCTTTTGTTCTTCTTCAAGTTTAACCTTCAAACTATCCTCAATTTCATTCTCTAATCTAACAGTAATAGTCTCCTTAGATAAATCACTAATAACCTCTTTAATTCTATACATAGGATTAACAATCTGAATATACTTAAAAGAATCTTTATACTCTAAAGGAAGTTCAGAAACAATAATATCAGATAACTTACTAATATTCTTAACCTCTGTAATTCTTCCAATAACAGTATTAGACATATAAGGAGAAATATCAATATATTCATCTAACTTACGATATAAAACTCTTCTTAAAGCAGCAGCCTCTGCTTCATCATAATCATATTCCTTCGTAGGAATAACAAAAGCATTTAAAATATTATCATTATTATTAACACTAACAATTTCTACCCTATCAATACCAGTTAAAACAACTCTCATAATACCATTAGGTAAAGATAACTTAGATTTAATTCTACCAAGAATACCAATTCTAGGTAAGATACCAGTATCAGGCTCTACTTCTAAAGGGTCAGATAAATTAATTAAAAGAATATAGTTATCATAATTACTTTCTGCTATATCTAAAATATTTTTATTTAATTCATCACTAAACTCAATTCTAATATCATTATATGGAAGTAAAACAGAATCCCTTAAATATAGTACTGGTAAATTAGTTTGAGTCATATTATCTCCTCCTGATAAAAAAATATCCCTTATAAAAATATATAATTTATAAGAGATACATCACTTCCTTTTCTTGATAATATATGATAACATAAATAAAAAATATATCAAGTACTTTTGACATATTTTTTAATTTTTTTCAAGATAAGCCCTTAAGTCTTATCTTGTTATGAATAGCCTATCATAATAGTCTATTCATAAATAATAAGATATCATATTCACAGTGAATACTTTCTAACTTTTAATTAATACCTATTTATAAAAATCCATCTTAGTAATAATACCATTATCTATAACAATTTTACCAATCTCATATTTAAAATTAGAATTACTACATTTAGATAAATTATTAATATCACACTTAGTATTATCATTTAAATATTCATAAGAAATATTAACATTCATTCTATTATCACTACTAGAAGTAATTTCAATATCATAATTACCAGTATAATTAGTAATATATCCACTATTAACATAATCTCTACAATAAAGACTATTATCAATCATATAGTAATTATCATAGTACTTAGGATTATTAATATCAGATACCTTAAGATCTAATTTAAATAAACTAGAATCAGCAAAAGTTTCTATATATTTCTTAATATCATCAATACTATTATATTCAGACTTAACATATTTCCCTTGAATAGTATTACCATCATCACTCTTAAAAGTAATCTCTTTGCTATCAGAAGTAGTACCACAATAAGGCCTACTATTAATAGTACTATAGTAACTAATAGCCTTATCAATTAATTCCCTAGTCTTAATAACATCACTCTTTTTAGTACTACTATTCTTAATGTAAGTCCCACAAGCATAACCTGTATAATTATTACCCCTTTTATTATAACTAATCTTATACCACTTATCACAAGCCTCATTTCCTTCTATAGTATCTTCAACATTAACTTCTAAATAACAAGAAATACCATCAATAATATCACCAGAAGAACTATTCCTTACATTAAGAAGAGCCGTATTATCATCACAAGATACATAAGAAATACCCTTATCCTCCTCTTTAACTTTATTATCATCTTCTTTATTAGTAACATCATTATCTATCTTATTATCTTTATTTTTACTATCTTTATTAATAATAACCAAATAAATAATAGCTCCCACTAATAAAAGTACCATAATACCACCTAAAACATACATAATAACCTTCTTATTCCTATAACTATCTCTACCCATATAATCCTCCTTAAATAAATATTCTCCTACATATAATATACCATATTTTCCCAAAAATTAATAGTAGTTTTAAAAATAAAAGTATATAAAAATAACTTCTATAAAGCATATGTAAAATATATTCTTTTTAGACCACAAGGCTAAAAAGAAACTCTATAGACCCAAGGCTATAGAGTAATAACAAAACAAATATAATTATAAATAACTATTAAGAACCCTGCTTAATATACTCCAATCTAAGTTTATCAGCAATAGTAACAATAAATTCAGAATTAGTAGGTTTAGCCTTATCAATATCAACACTATGACCAAATATATCTTCCATCAAATCCCAATCACCACGATTCCAAGATACCTCAATAGCATGTCTAATAGCCCTTTCAACTCTAGATACAGTAGTATCAAATCTAGTAGCAAGTTCAGGATATAATTCCTTAGTAATACCACCTACCATATCAGGATTCTCATATATCATAGATATAGCCTCTCTAATATATTGATAACCCTTAATATGAGAAGGCATACCAAGATCATGAAGCATCTTAGTAATAGATATCTGAAGATTATTATTAAAAATATTAATAACTCTCTTCTCAGAAGTATTAAAACTATCAAGTATCTTATCCTCTAAATCAGGTAAATCAAAAGGCTTTAATATATAATAATTAACCCCATATTCACTTACCTTTCTTATTGTATCAGGAGCATTATAAGAAGTAGCCACTATCACATTAGGAGTAATATCATTAAGTTTCAAATCCTTAAGAACAGCAAGTCCATCTTTCTTAGGCATAATTAAATCAAGTATAATAAGATCATATTTCAAAGTACCTTCCTTAATAATCTTAAGTCCTTCTTCTCCATCATATGCTTTACCAACAACATCAATTTTCGGATTATCTTCAAAATAATCCTCAACCATCTCTACTAGATTAACATTATCGTCAATCATTAAAATCTTAATTTTTTCCATAACAATTACCCTTCTTTCTTACAACAAAATCATACTACATAAATAAAGCAAAATATGTCGAATTATACTGAGTATAATTAAAATAGAGAAATATCTACATACTTCCCTATTATAACCTCTCAAATATTCTATCTACTTCTTTAATATCAGAAGAGACATCTCCTACTAAAACACCATCAATACTATCAATATTAATAATATCAGATATATTACTACTATCAACAGAACCACCATACAAAATAACTGGTTTAATCTTATATTTATCTTCCAAATATTTACTAACGAAAGAAGTAACCTCTCTAATTTTATTAACATTGGGAAGAGCCCCCGTACCAATAGCATAAATAGGCTCATAAGCAAAAATAATAAACTGAATATTTTGAACATCCCTCAAATATCTATTCAAAATATTAGGTAACATCTCTTCATAATTATCTTCTATATTCTCTCCAAAACATAGTATTGGAAAAATATTAGAATCAAGACATGCTATTAACTTATTATTAATAATAGTAGCATTCTCATTAAAATCTCTAATTCTATCATGGTGACCAATAATACTATACTCAATCCCTAAAGATTTAAGTTGGTCAGTACTAACCTCCCCTGTATGTTTAGTATCAGTATTATAATTCAAATCTTGACTACCAATAGACCAATCAGAATTATTAACAAAAGCCTCTAAATATATTGAAGAAGGACAAATAATAATTTCATTATCAGTATCAATATTATTTACTCTTTCAATATAATTATATAAGTCATCATACAGAAGACTCATCTTGTGATTAAAAACAATAATCTTTTTCATATACACTCCTTCTATATAATCAAATCACCATCGGCAATTCTAATTATACATCTAATATTATTTTTTAATTATATCATTTTTTAAAATATTCTTATAAAGCAACTACAAAGTACATATTTACTACTAGTTAACCACTATTTAATATCATCTATAGCATCAATACCAACAAGATGTCTATCCTCTAAATACTTCATTGTGGCTCCCCCACCAGTAGAAACATGATAGAAGGAATCACTAAAACCAAGTTTATTAACAGCTGACGCAGAGTCTCCTCCTCCTACTATAGTCTTAATTTTATTCTTATCAAGATATTTAAATAACATCTTAGTACCTTTATCATACCTACTATCTTCAAATAATCCCATTGGACCATTCAAAATAACTCTTTTAGCACCCTCTAGATTCTTTTCAAATAAAGAAATAGATTTAGGTCCAATATCATATCCAACATCATCCTTATCAAAATCAGCAATATCCTTAATTGTACCATCTTCAAGTACAAAATCAACAGGTAACACTACCTTTTCTCCATACTTATCTAACATATCTTTAGCAAAAGTAATATTCTCTTCACTAACAATAGATTTACCAACCATATATCCCATTGCCTTCAAAAAAGTAAATGACATAGCACCACCAATCAAAAGTTTATCACTCTTTTCAGCTAAAGACAAAGTAAGATTAATCTTATCATCAATTTTTTTACCACCTAGAATAGTAATAAAAGGATGACTACTAGATAAAAGAACACTATCTATTTTAAGTATTTCTTTTTCAACTAGAAAACCAACACCACTAGGTAAATATTTAGGAATACCAGTAATAGATGCATGATTTCTATGACAACTACCATAAGCATCGTTAATAAAAATATCTCCTAAACTAGCCCAATATTTAGAAAGTTCTAAAGAACATTTAGATTCCTTATTATCTGGAACATCCTGAAATCTAGTATTCTCTATAAGTAATACATCACCATTTTCAAGACTAGAAGCCATCTTACTTAGATTATCACTCCAAGTATCAGAAGAAAATAAAACATCTTTTCCCAAATATTCAGACAATTTAACAGAAACAGGATAAAGACTATTACACTTCTTATCCTCTTCTACTTTAACTTTACCTAAATGAGATAATAGTATTACCTTAGCATTATTCCTTATTGCATATTTAATAGTCCTAAGACTAGCAACAATTCTTGTATCATCAGTAATAACACCATTTTCTATTGGAACATTAAAATCACATCTAATTATAACTCTTTTACCATCAAGTTCAAAATCCTTTATCGTTTTTTTCACTTTTCTCCTCCTTAGTAACACTACTAACATTTTATCACAATTAAAATTATTAGTCTATATTTAATTTATAATTAATAAAATTATAGTGAGGGATACTATGAAAAATATAATAGAATATTATTACAACTTACAATTAGTAGAATTACAAGAAAAACAAAATAACTATACTTTCAAAGTAAAAAATAACAACTATATACTAAAAGAATATAATAATAATCTAGATAATATAAATGATATCTACACACTAAATAAATACATAAATAATTATTATCCCATAGATAAAATAATACTAAATAAATATAATGCCCCTCTTACGAAGGTAAATAATACATATTATATATTAATAAAAGCAAACGAAAGAAAAGAATTAAAACTAAGTATAATATCAAATCTATCAAATATAAAATTACCAGAAATAAAATCCCTAGAAAGAAATAATTGGGAAGTATTATGGAGTAATATGATAGACTACTACGAATCTCAAATAGGCCAAAATGAAAAAAAATACCCTCTTATAAGAGAATCTTTTGATTACTTCATAGGACTAGGAGAAAATGCCATATCTTATCTAGTAAATACTAAAAAAGAAGTCCAAAAAGAAATAAATGACAATAAAGTATTATCACACAATAATTTATATAATTCATTATATGATCCCTTAAATATAATCATAGATCATAAATCTCGTGATGTAGCAGAATACATAAAGATATCTTTCTTTAATAATAATAAAAACATCTTTAAAGAACTAGATGAATATTTCTTTTATAATAGATATTCTCTATATGGAATCAGAGTTTTATATGCAAGAATAATATATCCAAGCTTTTATTTTAAATTATATGATGAAATATTAAGAGAAAAAAAAGAAGAAAAAGAATTAAATAAAATAATAAGTAGAATAAATGAATATGAAATCTATTTAAAAGAAATATATTTATATTTAAATAAATACTATAATATTCCAAACATAGAATGGTTAAAAAAACAAGAACCTAGTTCTCGTTTACAACTTTAATAACCTCTGGAATCTCATTAACCAAAGCCGTTTCAATTCCATCTTCTAAAGTAGAAGCCGCCATCGGACATCCAGCACAAGCCCCTACCATAGTAACATAAACAACTCCATTCTCATATCTATTAAACTTAACAGAGCCTCCATCATTCTCCAAATAAGGTCTTATTTTATCTAATACTTCATTAATCTTTTTTTCAATATTTTCTTTTTCCATTTCTCATCACCTACAACATATTATATATTTTTTTTATAAAAAGTACAAGAAATATTCAAAAAAAAATAAAAAAATGATATAATTATGAATGTGAGGAAAGAATTATGGAAAAAATAAAAAAGAAAGATGTAATTAAAGTAACCGTAACAGGTGTACAAAAATATGGAGCCTTTGTGAATACCAAAGATGAAGATTATGACGGATTAATACATATATCAGAAATATCTTATGGATATGTAAAAAATGTCAACGACTATTTGAAGGTAGGAGATACAGTTTATGCCGAAGTAGTAGATATTAATAATGATGAAAAAGAATTAAAATTAAGTATCAAAGATATAGATTATAAAAAAGATGGCACTAGGTTAAAAAGAATGGCCGAAACAAAAAGTGGCTTCAAACCACTTAAAGATAACCTTGATATGTGGATAAACAAAAAAATAAAAGAAATAACAGATAAAATGTAAAAAAAAATAAAAAGTTTTTTCAAAACTCTTGACAAAGGATACCAATAAATGATATAGTATTAATTGTCAAAGAGACAATGGGCGATTAGCTCAGTTGGTTAGAGCACCTGCCTTACAAGCAGGGGGTCATAGG
>USIB01000023.1 GCA_900554615.1 uncultured Mycoplasmatota bacterium
CTTTATTAGTAGCATCATATCCTTTATTTTTAATTTCAATTATTCTTTCTTTAATAGCATCATATCCTTTAATCATAGCTTCTATATCAAAATCAGTTGCTTTTGTTGAAAACCATGAAGCATAGAAATATGCAGGCATGTGTACTTTATACCATGCTATTCTAAAAGCACTTGTTACATATGCAGCAGCATGTGCTTTAGGGAACATGTATTTAATTTTTTGACAAGAATCAATAAACCACTCTTCAATACCAGCTTCTTCCATAGTTTCTCTATGTGTTTTCCACGTTTCTGGATCTTTACTAGCTTTTCCTTTACGAACAAATTCCATTATTTTAAATGCTTTAATTGGTTTAACACCATGATACATTAAATAAACCATAATATCATCACGACATCCAATTACATCTTTAAATGGAACTCTAATATTTCCATCTTGATCAGGAGTACATAAATCTCTCGCATTACCAAGCCATACATCAGTACCATGACTTAAACCAGATATTTTAACAAGTTCAGCAAATGTAGTTGGTTTAGTTTCAGCTACCATTCCAATTGTAAATGGAGTACCAAACTCAGGAATGCCAAGTGTACCAGTAGGACACATAATTTGCTCATTAGTGACCCCTAAAACTTCAGTACTAGTAAATATACTCATAGTATCTTTATCATCAAGTGGTACATCTAAAACATTAGTCTTACTTTGATCTTGTATTTGTCTTAATTGAGTTGGATCAGAGTGACCTAAAATATCAAGTTTTAATAAATTATCTTCTAAAGAATGGTAATCAAAGTGAGTAGTCCTCCATGCAGAAGTTGGATCTTCAGCAGGAAATTGATAAGGCGTAAAGTCAGAAACAGTCATATAATCTGGTACAACAACAATTCCACCAGGGTGTTGACCAGTAGTTCTTTTAACCCCTGTGCATCCTTTTGCAAGTCTTTCAATTTCACAACTTCTCTTATCAAATATACCTTTATCTTCAAAATAACCTTTAACAAATCCATATGCAGTCTTATCAGCAACAGTACCAATAGTTCCTGCCCTATAAACATTATCAACTCCAAACAATACTTTAGTATATTCATGAGCACTAGCTTGATTTAAATCAGAAAAGTTAAGATCAATATCTGGAACTTTATCAGCATTAAATCCTAAGAATGTTGCAAATGGCATATCTTGACCATCTTTTTTAAGTTTATGACCACACTTTGGACATAATTTATCTGGTAAGTCAAATCCACTTGAATATGTAGCACCTAACGCTTTACCTTCTTCATCTTCAAATATACTATGTTGACAATTCTCACATCTATAATGAGCAGGAAGCGGATTAACTTCTGTAATACCCATCATAGTCGCAACAAAACTACTACCAACACTACCTCTAGAACCAACCAAATATCCATCATCATTAGAGTGTTTAACAAGTCTTTGAGCAATTAAGTATATTGGGTCAAATCCTCCACCAATAATACCTCCAAGAGTCTTTTTAACCTTTTTAGCTAGACTCTTTTCATCCATCTCACCATCTTCTTCACTATTCCAATTATCTTTTACATAACCACTAATTATTTCTTTAACTTTATCAGCACCAGCTAATATAGTTTCATGTAAATGATCAAATGTTTGATTTTCTAAATCTTCATCACTGATATTAGGATTTTCATTCTTTAATTTTTGATTCCAATAAGTATAAATTATATCTCCATATAATTCTTTAGAAATTCTCTCTTCAATATTATGTGGAAGAGGATCTCCATACCAACTCTTAGCTTTATCATAAACCAAATCAGTAACCACTCTAGGACAATCTAAATAACTTTGACCATCATCAGCTTTAACTCTTGGACTAAATGGAATACCTTTTGTATCCACTATAACTTCAAAGAATTCAACCATATCACATATCTTATTAGTATTTTCTACTACTATTCTATATGCAGTCTCTGAATCTAAAAAGTCAAAATCACTAAGCATTTCATTAGTAGTTCTAAAATGTTGTGATGGTATATTTTTAATATCGCTTTTAGCAAGAGGATGTCTTCCTCCACCAGGAACTTTTTGATTAACAATTATTTCTCTATATATTTTATCCTCACGAGTAAAATGGTGTACATCTCCCGTCGCAACAATAATTTTTCCTGCACTTTCTACAGCTTCAACTATTTTCTTAATATGATTTTTAAGTTCAAATATATTTCCAAAATCTCCAGTTTGAAGTAAATGATCATACACTTCTGGTGGTTGAACTTCTACATAATCATAGAAATTAATTATATTAGTTAATTCTTCTCCATCTTTATTTCTAGCTTCAATAAATACTTCAGACTCATAACAACCACTACCAATTAATATACCTTCTCTAAGTTCATTTAATTTACTTCTTAATATTCTTGGAGTTTTATATAAATATGTAGTATTGGCAAGAGAAATAATTTTAAATAAGTTTTTAAGCCCAGTTCTATTTAAAGCAATAGCATTAAAATGATATGTTCTACCAAACTTATATATCTCATCTTTAGGAATAAGCTTATCTAAATCACTAATCTTACTTAAATTCTGCATAGTAAGTTTACTAATCATCTTATGAAATACATAAGCAGTACCCTCAGCATCATAATCCGCTCTATGATGAGCATCCTCTTCCCAAGGAACATTATATCTCTTAACCAAAGCAGATAAACTATGTCTAGAATATCCTGTATCAATAGCTCTAGATAATTCTAATGTATCAATAACCGTACTTTTAAATTCACCTAAATTATATTTCTTCATTGCACTAGAAATAAATGAAATATCAAACTTAGCATTATGAGCAACCATTGGATTATCTCCGGTCCACTCCAAAAATCTTTTCGTAACATTCTCTTCATTATCACAGCCCTTAACCATATCATCAGTAATACAAGTAAGTTCAGTAATCTTATCAGGAATATGTCTACCCGGGTCAATAAGTTCATCAAATCTATCAATAATAGCCCCATCTTTAATCTTAACAGCACCAATTTCAATCATTTGGTCAGCACCACCAGCATTAAAACCAGTAGTCTCAGTATCAAAAACAACATAAGTTAAATCCTTAAGTATTCTATTATCAGGTCTAACAACAATATTAACAGTATCATCTACAACAGTAAGTTCTGTACCATAAAGACCTTTAAACTTTTTATCTTCATCTTCTTGTTTTTTATTATAACCTTTAATAATATCATAAGCAATAGGAAAAGCCTGACAACCACTATGGTCAGTAATAGCAACACCTCTATATCCCATTTCGATACACTTACTAACAAGTTCACAAGTATGTTTATTCAAATCAACATTAGTAATACCATCCATTTGACTCATCATCGTATGAGCGTGGAGTTCAACTCTCTTAACAGGAGCATTATCAACAATCTTTGTTTTAGTAGTACCCTCAGTCTTATCAACATCCCTATATCTAGTAGTAAAAGTAAGTTCATTAGAGTATTTATCCATAGATACTTTACCATAAAAATTATACCAAGAGCCAACTTTAAGTAAATCCTTAATTCTAGCATATTCATCATTATCTTTAGTAAACATCTTAACATAAATACTATCAGTATTATCAGTAACCTTAAGAGTAATAATCTTATATCCACTCTTAGATTCAAACATATCCATACCAAAAATCATACCATTAATCGTAATGTTATCAACTTCATACATTAAATCCTTAATAGGAGTAATACTAGTATCTCTTTTAGGCCTAAAGTATTTCTTCTCTTCTACCTTAACTTCAGGAACACTCTCTTTTTTAGGAGTAAAACCACCAGTAGGAACATTAACCATTTTATCTTTTTCAATCATATTTAAAATATCATTTTCAACTTCACTACATAAACTAAAAACAATATTACCATTAAAACCATATCTATTAAGCATAGTATTCAAATATTCTTTCTTTTCAGTCATATAAGAAAGTTCAGCCTTATTATAAACATCAAATAAATAATTACCATCTTTAATAGATAATTTTCTATCAATAAAAGTTTTATATTTAACACTTTCATTACAAAGAATATCAATAAGTTTATCAAAATAATCATTAAGATAATCATTACTATCATCATTAGTATTAATAACAATATGAATATCCTTAATAGAATTAAAAGTATTCATAATTTTATTACATAATTCTTCATAAACATATATAGGTAGTACTTTATCATTATCAATAATAAACTCCCATAAATTATTCTTATCATAAACAATAATTTTATTAATACTAGAGTTTTCTAAGTAATCTTTACTCATACCAATTTGGTTAAGTAATTTTTCCATTTTATCTTGCATTATACCACCTAAACTTCCTAACTAATATTATACTAAAAAAAAGAAGTAAATTAAATATTTTTACATCTTTTTTACAAACTTTTTTCACTGCAGAGCCTAAGGTCTCTTTCGTGCTATAGAAAGCCTAAGGTCTTTCTATAGTAATTTAGAGCCTTCCAAAGAAAGTCTCTAAATTAATCTATCAACATATCTGTGGATAAATAAAATAACTAAAGATTATTTCTTTTTACAAGTTTTTTAGAATTAACTTCTTCATAGGGGATAAATTGAAAATCAAAATATGTATAATATCCACCTTTAGGACAATTTAAGTATTCAGTAATCTTTTCATTAGCCTTACCAGATATATTATTAATTCTAACATTACCATTTTTAGTTTGCACAAGAGGAACAACATATCGTACTTTAGATTTTAAATTAATACAATATTTTTCCTTAATAGGTACTGAACTACTATAAACAGTATCAGCATTTTGAAATAATCTAAAACTATTAGACAAATATTTATCATCACAACTTAATATTCTATTAATTATGTCTTGTTCTGAATAAGTATATAAATCATCTATTGTTAAATAACCAGCATTATTCATAGATTTGCACATATCCGCTAGAAACTGCATTACAGTTCTATCTTTGTCACTAACCCATTCAGGCCATAATTTAGAAATTATATCTATATATTCTTCACAAATAATTTTATCTTTAAAAGCAAGTTCTGCTATGCCATCCTCATTCCTAGCAACTATAACATTATCATATATTTTCTTAATTTTATCAAGTTCCCAAACTCTATGAAAAGTTAATCCACTTGAGAAAGTATACTCGAATCTGTCAGCGGATAATTTAGGAGTATCGTTGTCAGCAATAGGATAAATCTTATAATCATCAACTTCTTCTAATTTAATACCATCTCTATTCAATAAACTCATAATCTTTGAAGAGTTTTTAATAATATCAGAAGTTCTTTCTTCTGTAGATTCCTGCTTTTCAGTATCTCCATTCATAAAATCTATACAATGTTTAAAAACAGGAGTAGCAATATCATGAAACAGTCCTGCCAATGTTTGTTTCTTATCATGTGTAAAATGCCAAATAATTAGTGCAACTCCAACACTATGTTCTAAATTAGAGTACCAATATCTAACATTAAAACATTTAGAATAGTCTGCTCCACAACTTATACTTATTTTACCAATTCTCTCCATCTCAGGTGTATCAATATATTCTAATAACCACTCTGGAAACTCTGGTGACAAAATACTAAAGTATTCCCTTACCTCGTCATTCAAGTTATCAAAATATTTACTCATTACAACCATCTCCCTCTACTTCAAGTTAAATATTTAGACATATACATATTAATCTGTTGAATATACATAATTAATAGTATAAAACTATCTATATAATAACATATTTTAATACAATTTTCACTATATATTTAACAATTTATAGAAAAATGTGCAGTTACATTGAGAATTAAGAAAATTATATAAATTGCTTAAAACCAATTGATTTAATAATTAACTTATGTTAGAATATAATGTACAAAAGCAAGAATATTGTTTTTGTAAAATGTTTAATAGGTTGCTTTGTGACGCTTCGGCTATGGACATATTAGTCAATCTAAAAAACATCTATTAATAGTGTTGTGACGCTTCGGCTATGGACATATAAATCTATTAACTGTATGGGTGGGAATATCCCACCCGTTATTTTATGTTACGGGGGGATAAATATGACAAAAAAAAGAAACTTTGAAGATGGTACGATTTGCCATATTAATTTTGGAGATATTGCCCTAAATGGTGAAATATATAATTATCATTTAGGTATAATATTCAATATTAAAGGAATATCCAATACAGTGTTCTGCATTCCATTAACAAGCCCCAAACCAAAACATTTTGAAAGTATACAAGATTATAACAATAGAAATTATAGAAATATGAAATATTTTATATACCACTATATTAAACAGACTGACTCTATAGCCTTACTTGAACAAATAAAAACAATTTCTATAGATAGAATGAATGATTACTATAGAGATGTAAATAACAAAATAATAATATTAAATGAAAAAGAAAAGCAGTTAATAATTAATAAAACAATAAAATACATAAGTTTAATATTAAAAAAGCAAAAAGTGACCAAAGAAATTAAAATTAATCAACAATAATTATGGATAAACAAAAAATCACCCATTACATTATGAGTGATTTTCATTTTCCAAATATTTTTTTATTCCGTTAGCGGACAAAGTAGCACATTTAATTCTAGAAGGTTGCTTGCTTGTATCATCAAAAGCAAGAAGTTCACCAAGTACATCATTATCATATTCATCTTCATTAATCATTTTCAAATAATTATCGATAATATAAATACCTTCATCTTTAGTTTTACCAATAAGCATATTCATCAAAATATTAGTAGAAGAAATACTAATAACACAAGCCTCGCCTTCAAAAGAAGCATCTACAATAATATTATCTTCAATCTTTAAATAAATATCTAAATTATCAATACAACTAACATTTCTTGTATTAATTTTAATAAAACTATCATCACTAGTATGTTTCATATTAGCATTTTGATAATTATCCAAAATAATACTTCTTTTCAAATCCTTATCCATTACAATATTTCCTTCCATATATTACTACTATTTTTAAGTACATTAATAAGTAAATCAATTTCCTCTTTAGTATTATAAAAACTCAAACTAATTCTAACAGTATTACTTACATTAAAGACATTATCAAGTATTTTAGCACAATGGTTACCTGCTCTTACACAAATATTATATTTATCCAAGTAAATAGCAGCATCTTGAGCAAATACACCTTTAATATTAAAAGCAACAATATTGGTATCATTATCCTTATTGTAAACTTCAATAAAATCAAGTTTAGATAGTTCACTAATTAGATATTTACGAAGATTTTTCTCATATTCATTAATTTTATCCATACCAATATCCTCTAGGTAACTAATAGCCTCACTAAGACCTAGAACACCTTCAATATTAGGAGTACCTCCCTCTAGTCTAGTAGGAATTTCTCTAAGTTCGACATAACCATCGCGAGTAAACATAGCATTCATACCACCACCATAGTTCATAGGAGTAATTTTATCAAGTAAATCAAACTTAGCATATAGAACACCAATACCAGTAGGACCATACATTTTATGACCAGAAAAAGCCATAAAATCAATATCATCATTTTGAACATCAATCTTTTTGTGAGGAGCACCTTGAGCAGCATCTACAACAACAAAAATATTATTATCATGAGCGATTTTACTAATTTCTTTAATAGGTCTCTCATCACCAATAACATTAGTAACATAAGCAATAGAGACAACTTTAGTTTTATCCGTAATACTCTTTTTAAAGTTTTCTATAGTAACCTCATGATGTTCATTTAAAGGAATATATTTAACTTTAATACCAATTTCCTTTTGTAAAATAAACCAAGGAATAATATTAGAAGCATGTTCACTAAGAGTAATAAGTACCTCATCATCTTTCTTTAAATAATTCCTAAAAAATCCACTTACAATCATATTCATTCCGTTAGTAGTTCCACTAGTGAAAACAATTTCTGAAGTTTCTTTAGCATTAATAAAGTTCTTAACTTTTTCTCTAGTACCCTCATATAAACTATCAACAATAGCACTAGTCTTATAGTCACCTCTGTGAGCATTAGAAGTATATTCAGTATAATACCTACATATAGCCTCTTTTACACATTTAGGTTTTAAAGTAGTAGCACCATTATCAAAATAAACAATATTATTAGAAAGCATTTCAAAATCATTTCTATTCATTCATTTATTCACCTCCTATCGTATCCAAAATATTAAGTATTTTCTCCCTATATTCCATATCAGGATTAATATTAGAAAGAATCATTCCCTTAACAATTAATTTAACAGAATCAGAATAATTAATACCTTTACTCATCAAATAGAATAAATCATCTTCATTAATACTACCAATAGTAGAACTATGAATAGCAGTAACATCATCTTCACTAATAAACATATTAGGATTAACCCTGTTAGCGGACTCTCCAAGAGAAACAATCTTAGTACTTTGATTTAAGTAGCAGTTCTTAATACCATTATCAACATAACTGTTTATATCAAAATAATTAGAACTATTCTCCTTAGCAATAACCCTATTAAAAATATCACTACTAGTATCCTTATCCAAATGATGAATATCAATCTTATAAAAATTATCATTATCACAAATACAAGAAAAATTATACTTAACATTTGCTCCTTTTTTATTAAGATTAATAATAGAATAATCATTACATTTATTATTACTATAAAACTTACTTAATATTAAAGAAGAATTATTACCTAGTTCATAATTAATGTTAAAAGAAACATTTTCATTAGAAGAATACTCAAATAAATGAATACATTTATTATCACAAATATTTATAGAAATATCGATGTCACGAGAAGCAATATATTCAATAAAATAATTACCATTTTCCTTAAAAATAATAGAGTTATCATAAGTAGTAACATCATCACTAATAAAAGGAATAATTCTATTATTAACTACTTTTATTTTATTCATAATTATCCCCTTTAGTTATAACATTTTCCTTATTTAAGTATTTATTATATCCATTTTTTTCAATATCAAAAGCTAAAGAATAATCGCCAGTTTTAATAATTCTACCATTACTCATAATGTGAACAAAATCAGGATTTAAATATTCAAGTATTTTTGGGTGATGGGTAATAATAAGGATAGAAGTTTTTTCATTTTCCTCTTTATATTTTTTAATATTTTCACTAACAATTGCCAAACTATCAACATCAAGACCAGAATCAAGTTCATCTAAAATAATAAGTTTGGGATTAAGAAGTTTAATTTGTAATACTTCATTCTTTTTCTTTTCACCACCAGAAAATCCAACATTAAGACTTCTGTGAATTAACTCCTTATTCATAGATAACTCTTCTGCACCCTTTTCACATTTTAAAATAAAATCATATAACCCAATTCTTTTATTAGTAATGCTCCCGATAGCGGTCCTTAAAAAATCTTGATTGCTAATGCCTTCAATTTCCATTGGATATTGCATAGCAAGAAAAATACCCTTTTTTGCTCTTTCATCAGTAGATAAAACATTAAGATTATCTCCATCAAAGAACATATCACCATTAAGAACTTTATAATTAGAGTCACCCATAATAACTCTTGATAAAGTAGATTTACCAACGCCATTGGGACCCATAATAACATGAACTTCACCATCGTTAATAATTAAATTAAAATCTTTTAAAATGTTCTTTCCATCCGCAGATACTTCTAAGTTATTAATTTTAAGCATAATATCCCTCTTTTCCTTTTAATTATACCACTTTTATTAATATTTGAAAATAACAATATAAATAAAAGAAGTATAAACTTTACTTATACTTCTATTTAATATCATCTAAAAAATCTTTAAGTACTCTTGAACGAGTAGGATGTCTAAGTTTTCTAAGTGCTTTAGACTCGATTTGTCTAATTCTTTCCCTAGTAACACCAAAAGTTTGACCAACCTCTTCAAGAGTTTTTTGATATCCAGTATCAAAACCAAATCTAAGTCTAAGAACTTCTTGTTCGCGGTGAGTAAGAAAGCAAAAACATTGTTCAAAAGCCTCTCTAAGTTGCTTGTTACTTAAATTACTTTCAGCATCATTCTCTTTATCAGGAATAAAATCCAATAATATTGAATCCTCATCTTCTCCAACTGGAGTTTCCAAAGAAACAATTTCAAGAAGTAGTTTTTCATAATCTCTTACTTTTTCTACACTGATACCTAAAGAAGTAGCAATCTCTTCTTCTGAAGGCTCTTTATTAAGGGTATTAGCAAGGTCTCTTTTCATAGCCTTATATTTCTTTAATGCCTCAAATAAATGAACAGGATATCTAATAGTTCTAGACTGATCTGCTATTGCTCTAGTAATAGCCTGTCTAATCCACCAAGTAGCATAAGTAGAAAACTTATATCCTTTATCGATTTCAAACTTTTTAACTGCTTTCATAAGACCCATATTTCCTTCTTGAACTAAATCTAAGAAGGGAAGACCATGGTTAATATATCTTTTAGCAATAGAAATAGTAAGTCTCAAGTTACAATTATATATATATTCCCTAGTTTTAGCATAAAGAATAATATCATCAAATTGTTTATTAAGAAATGCCATATCATATGAGTCTCCATCTAAAGAAACATCAGTATCCCTTAAAACATCGTCTTTATTAGGAACAATAATATTAACTTTCTCTCTACCATTAAGAGAATCCCATAACTTAATATAATTACTAATAACTTTCTTATCATTAACACCAAGAGTATTAGAAGTTTTAGCAAGTTTTTTCTTTAATTCATAACTATCAATAGACCTAATAACTTTTCCAATATCTTCAAAGACAAAATTAACATCCTTATCAAAAGACGCGATAGTAATTTCTTCTTTTAAACTATTAAGCAAAGAAAAATATTTCTTTTCATCCTCATAAGTAAGTAGAGGATATCTAGAAAAATCAGCCATATATAATCTAATAAGGTCATCAGTATTAGCAAAGTCAGTAGCGGCCTCTTTTTCTAAGAAGTCCTCATCAGTAACAATAACTTCTTCTTCGATAGCAGAATAAAAGAATCTATACTTATTCTTAATCTTTTTATCATTCTTGTAGAAGGCAAGTAATTCCTTAAAATACTTATTAATTATATCACTACCATATTTATCAATTAATAAGAAGTAATCATCAGTCTTCTTATCTTTATCATTTTTTTCCGAATCCAACCCTTGCTTGTCATAAGTCTTATCAATCTTTTCCAAATCAAAAGAAATAAAAATAGGATAATAAGTTTTAAGTAATACATTTTTTTCTTTGTTATCAGCACTATAATATAGACTAAAGAAAGTAGATAAAATATCAGTAATATCATATTTTCTTAATAAATTTTGATAACTATTATAATCAAAGTTTTTAATATTTTTTACTTCTTCAAGTATTTTCTTATTTATATTATTCATAAAAACCTCCTTTGAATAAAATCGTTTCTAATTGAATTACTATTATAGCACCCAAATAAAAAAAAGTCAAACAAAATATTTAACTACATTTGTTTGTACTTTTTAGTAATATCATCTAAATCATTAATTAGATTATCAGCATCATTCCAAGATTTAAGTTTAACACCAGAAGCATACTTATGACCACCACCACCATATTTAGTAGCAATATCATTAATATAAGGGCCAACCGACCTAATATTTGCTCTAATTAAACCGCTCTTAACATCTTCCGATAAAAATACCCATACAATAATCTCATTAACAAACTTTAAATCATTAATCATGTTGCCAGCAGCAGCACTATCGACACCATATTCTTTCATCAATTTATCAGTAAGTTTAATATAAGCAACACCATTATCAGTCAAAGTAAGATTCTGATAAATATATCCTTCAAATCTAACCTCTGTAATAGGTCTTTGATATAAATAACTATAAAGTTTAGTGAAATCAATATTAGTATCATTAAGAAGTTTAGTAACAAGTCTAAAAGTAGTAGGAGAAGTATAATCATGTAAAAATCTATCAGTATCTCCAACAATACCTAAAAATAACTTTTCAGCAGACTCCTTATCAATTTTAATCTTATTAGCATTAGCAAACTCGAGAATAAGTTGACTGCTGCTGCAGGCCTTATCATCGATAACCTCAATATTAGCATACTTATCAATAATAGGATGATGGTCAATCTTGATAACATATTCAAAATTATTAATATTTGCCCCATCAATTCTCTTGATATCAGGAGTATCTAAAACAATACATAAAGCCTTGTTAGTATTAATATCATCAATTTTATCTTGACTACCAAAGAACTTGAATCTGCTAGCGGGATTTCCTACAGCATAAACTTTCTTATCAGGAAATAAATCCAAAATAATACTCTTTAAAGCAAACTGTGAGCCGAGAGCGTCAGGGTCTGCACCAATATGCCTAGCAATAACAATAATATTATATTCCTTAATTTTTTTATATATTTGTTTATATATATTCATAAAGCCTCTATTTAATCAAATTATAAGTATCTCTAGCAATCATTACTTCCTCATCAGTAGGAACGATATAGCAAGGAATCTTAGAGCTTTCTTTAGTAATAAGTCTAAACTCACCACGAACATCATTAGCCTCTTCATCTAAAACAATGCCAAGAGGAGAAAGTTCATCAATGATTTGTTTTCTAGTCATAATAGAGTTCTCTCCAATGCCACCAGCAAAACAAATAGCATCAACTTCTTTTAACTCACACCATAACTTAGCAATATATCCAACTGCTCTATTAACAAATAATTTTTGAGCAAGAATACATCTCTCATTACCCTCTTTAATACCATCTTCGATATCTCTAGAATCACTACTTACACCTGATACACCAAGTAAACCACTTTGTTTATTTAGAACATTAACAATTTCTTCAAAACTCATACCAGTCTCTTTCATAAGATAAGGAATCATAAAAGTATCAACATCTCCACATCTAGTACCCATAACAAGACCAGAATTAGTAGAAAATCCTAAACTAGTATCAAAGCATTTACCCTCTTTAATAGCAAAAATACTACTACCATTACCTAAATGACAAGTAATTAAGTTAACATCCTCTTTACCTAATTCCTTTTTCATAAACTCAGTTAAATATTCGTGGCTAATACCATGAAAACCATATTTTCTTGCACCATACTTCTCAGTCCATTCATAAGGAATAGCATAAGTATAAGATTCCTTAGGCATAGATTGTGGGAAACCAGTATCAAATACAGCCACATTAGGAGCCTCAGGAATATATTCCTTAAAAGCCTCAATACCCATCACATTAGCAGGATTGTGAAGAGGAGCAAGATGAGCAAGTTCACGAATAGTATTAGTAACAACATCATCTACAACTAAACTATTAGCATACTTACTACCACCATGAACAACTCTATGTCCAACACCTTTAATTTCACTAAGACTCTTAACAACATTAAAATTAATTAACTCTTCAGTTAATATTCTAACAGCGTCTTCGTGACTATTTAAGCTAGCCTCCTTCTTAATTTTTTCTCCATTAATTTTGATAGTATAAAAACTACCATCAATACCAATTCTTTCAAATACTCCACTGATAAGAACTTTTTCACTAGGCATATCAAACCCAGTAAACTTTAAAGAAGAACTACCAGCATTAATTGATAATATAATCATTAAAACACCTCTTTCCTCTTAGTATTATATCAGATTTTTTTCTATTTAGGAAGAAAAAAATAAATATAAGTAAGAAAAATAAATAAAAACATTATGAATCCCCCTAAGCCTAAGGTCTTTGGGGGTTATTTAGAGCCAAAACAATTTGTCTCTAAATAAAACAATTTTGGTAAAAAAGTAAGCAATATATATTTATGAAAAGTAGATTACTAATAATAATCTACTCTAAAATACTATTTTAATTTATTACCACAATTGGTACAGAAGTTACCGCCGTCGGTAGCAGTTCCACAATTAGGACAGAACTTAGGATATTCTTTTGTTACACTTGCTACATTATCACTAACTTTATTATCTACATTCTCTTTCTTTTCAAATAAAGACCCAGGATTAGGAATCTCTCTATCAACTTTTTCTTCTTCCTTAGAAATGTTAGAATTAACAGCACCCATCATTGTAGCACCAGCATTACTAGCCATATTCATACCCATCATTCCAAGCATAGCACCACTACTATTACTACTAGCCTTACCAAGAGCGTCAGCGGTTGCTTCTGCCATAAGGCTAGACTGAAGTCTACCATCAGATAAAATAGTAGCATCATCAATCTTAGATACTCTCTTCATAGATTCATCAGTAAGATTAATATCAGCAATTGCAACATCAGCAATCTTAATACCATACTTCTCATTTAAGTCACTATCCAAAATAGGAATATCAGTATCATAAATACCAATATCACCAAGTAGTATGTTCTATTTCTACTTAATTATATAAAATGCTATTTTAAATCAAATCAATTATCTACAAATAAATATGCTTTTAGTATAATAAAAAACTACCAAAAACAAAATAAATTATTTTTAAACTTTCAAGGTTAAAAATAACCATCTAAGACCAAAAGGCTTAGATGGCTAAATAAATAACTATATAAAATTACAATAAAACTAATCCATATCATTCATAAGTACAGGAAGAATCTGTTTCTTTCTAGATACAATACCCTTTAAGAATTGACCTTGTTTAATATCTTTAATACCAAAAGAAGATTCTAAAACATCTTTAGCTCTATCACTAAATAAGACATAAGTACCATTCTCTAATATATTAGTAACAAATAAACAAACAAATAGATAATTATTACTTTCACTAACCGTATTAAGAAGTTTAATATATTCATCTTTAGCATTCATAACATCTTCAATGTCCGTAGTGATAACCTGACCCAAACCAACCTTATCCTTACCAATAGTATAAGTCTTATAATCCTTATAAAGAACCTGTTCATAAGTCATACCAGCAAGAGAAGAGCCAGCCTTAATCATTAAATTACCATAAACTTTATAATCAACCTTAGCAAGTTTACTAAGCTCCATTACAGCATCTCTATCAATATCCGTAGTAGTAGGACTAGTAAGAATAAGTGTGTCAGATAGAATACCAGATAACATAAGACCTGCTATATTTTTTGGAATAGCAACCCTATTCTCCTTATACAACTTATAAATAATAGTATTAGTACTACCAACAGGCATATTTCTAAAACTAATAGGCATATTAGTACCAATAGTACCAATGTTATGATGGTCAATAATCTCCAAAATATTAGCATCTTCTAACCCGATAGCGGATTGTTCATAAGAATTATGGTCTACCAAAATAACATTCTTTCTACTTCTAAAACCAACATCTGAAAATCTAATAATACCATTACATTTACCCCTTCTATTAAGAACAGGATAGTAACTATACCTAGTCTTATTAGCAAGTTTAATAAAATCATTAACATCATCATTCTCACTAACACATAAAGTCTTTTCCCTATTAATAATAGTAGTAACATTATTACATAAACTAAATATCTTAGTGGTCTCTAAAGTATGATAGCCAGTAGAAATAATATTAACCTTATTTCTTCTAGCAATCTCAAGATGTTCCTCCTTAATCTGACCATTACCAATAATAACAATAAGTTTAACCCCAGAATTAACAGCATATTCTAATATACTATGTCTATTACCAACAATCAAAATATTATTCCTAGTAAGATTAATCTCTTCCATAAAAGTAGTACTCTTGTAGGCGGCTACTAAAAGTTCCCCATTAATATCATCATCAAATCTAAGAACAGGAGTTCCCTTAATAACCTCACAAATATTATCATAAGTAGCATCAACATAACTATAATTAAACGAAAACTGGTCCTTAGCAATATCTTTCATACTAAGAATACCAAGCATATTCTTATCCTTATCAACAACAGGAATCTTACTAATACCAACCTTACTCATTCGGTAGTAGGCCTCATAAATAGAATCCTTCTCCTTAACAGTATAATTCTTAGTATATCTTAAATCCTTAATCTTAATATTAATATCATTCAAAAATATAGGCTCAGGAGTTTCAAAATAATTAAGAGCAAACTTAGACTCCAAATTAATAGAACTAAGAACAGCAGGAATAGTATTCATTCCCATTTTATTCTTCAAATACGATAATGTAATAGCGGCAGTAACACTATCAGTATCAGGATTTCTATGACCGAAAATATAAACTTTTTCCATAAACAATAACCTCCTTAATATATTTCCTTATTCTTCTCTTTATACTCTTTAAACAATTCTAAACATTCATCTCTATCAAGTTCTAAAAGTTCCAAAGTATCAGAATCCTTCTTCATTAAATATCTATAAATAAAGTCATCTCTAAATCCAATATCCTCTGCATCCTTTAAGTTAGTACCAAAATAAACCTTCTTAATATTAGCCCATATAATAGCGGACAAGCACATAGGACAAGGATACCCAGTAGCATATAAAATACATCCAGATAAATCGTGAGTACCAAGTATTTCTCCAGCCTTTCTAATAGCCATCACTTCCGCGTGAGCAGTCGCGTCATGCCTTTCAAGCACTCTATTAGAGGCAGTACAAATAACATTACCATCACTATCAGTAATAACTGCTCCAAATGGTCCTCCCTTATTCTCATTCATTGTCCTCTTAGCCTCTTCAATACCAAGCCTCATAATATCATTCATAACTATTCCTCTTTTCCATAATTAGTGTGTAAATACTTGCAGGCGGTCTCTCCTCCAACATCACCTAAAAAATTATCATAAATATCCCTAATATCAGGATTCATTGAAGCACATCTAATCTTCATTCTTTTATCACTCTTATATAGAGCATTCATTCTCTTAGTCTTAATTTCCTTAGTAGTGGGCCTCCTACTTGGCTGTCCTCCTCCAGAAATACATCCACCTTCACAAGCCATAACCTCAATAAAGTCATAATATACTTCCCCATTTTTAATTTTTTCAAGTACCCGTCTAGCATCACCAGTACCATTAATCACAGCAACATTAATTAAAGTACCATTAATAGTAACCGAAGCCTCCTTGACATTAGAAGTACCTCTAATAGCCTTAAAGTTAAGAAGCCTACCTTTAGGATATCTCTTATAAAGAATATGATAAACCTCTCTTAAAGTAGCCTCAGTAACACCACCAGAAGAGCCAAAGATAAAACCACTACCACTTCCTCTTCCAAGTAAACTATTATAACTACTATCCTTAAGTTTTGCAATATTTATTTTCTTCTTTTTCAAATATTTAGCAAGTTCTCTTGTCGTAATAGCAAGGTCAATATCCTTATATTTAAGAATCTCAGCTTTTTTACTAGTACATGGAACAATAGCAATACTAATAATATCATCTCTACTAAGATTATTAATTTTACAAAAATAATTATTAATAATAGAGCCCATCATAGAAATAGGACTTTTACAAGTAGAAAGATAACTCAAATATTCAGGATAAAACATTTCACAAAATTTTACCCATGATGGACAACAACTAGTAAACATAGGTAGTCTACTGCCAGTTTTAATTCTATTAACAAGTTCATTAGCCTCTTCCATAACAGTAAGGTCTGCTCCAAAAGTAGTATCAAATACATAATCAGCCCCAATCATTTTAAGAGCAGTTACCATTTTACCTTGAACATTACTACCAAGCCTCATACCAAACTCTTCTCCTAGACTAACCCTGACAGCAGGAGCAGTTTCGACAACAATAATTTTATTACTATTTAAATATTTATCAAGTAAATCAGTTTCATCTCTTTCTGATAAACATTTATTAGGACAAACTAAAGTACAACTACCACAATTAATACAAGGATAAGTATCAGTACTATAGCCATATACTCCAACATTAAACTTACAAATATTCTTACATAGTCCGCACTCATTACATTTACTTTTATCAAATGTAATTGAAGGATTATCTAAAGAAATATTTACTCTT
>USIB01000024.1 GCA_900554615.1 uncultured Mycoplasmatota bacterium
ATAGAGAAGTAAATGGTATATGGAAATTACCAGATAATGCTAGAATAGTAGCAGCAGGTAATGATATGAAAGATAGTCTAGCAGCCAATCAACTAGCAGAGCCTTTATTTAATAGATTTGCTCATGTATATATAAAAACGACGGCACAATCTTGGTTAAACTGGGCAAATAAAAATAATATTCATCCAGCAATATGTGCTTATATTGCATTTAAAGGAGAAAAAGGCTTAAGAAGTGAATATAATGGGGAAAAACCTAATGCTGATCCAAGAAAATGGGAAATGGCTTCGAAAATGCTTTATGAAACAGGTAAACCAGAGATGATTAGGAGTCTAGTAGGAGAAGATATAACAAGAGAGTTTGTAGCATTTTGTAATCAAGAAGTAATTACACTCGAAGATGTTTTAAATGATAATTATACAAAATATGATATACTAGCATTAAATACAGCTGAAAAGTATGCAACAACTATAAGATTAACACAAGTAGACGAAGATAATTTAGTAAAGGTAAGAAGTTTTATTTTATTTGAACTAGGAGAAGAGTTTTGTTCTTTATTTGACTTGCAATGGTGTCATGGTGATGAGAGAAGACTTGAATTAATAGCTGAAGCAAAATTAACTAGGGGAAAGGTTAAGGTGAAAAAATGAATAATGATGTAGAATTAACATTACTTTCTGAAAAAGATATTTGGGGTAGTAAATCTTTGGAAGTATTAAAAAAATATGGAACAAAAGCTGCAATTACAGATTTATGTGTATTAACAGGTAGTTATTTATCCAAAGATACAGTTGATGAAGATAGTTCGTTAAAAGGAAGAATTAGTTGCTTTTGGACTAGATCTGATGATAACAATAATGATGTCCGCACGGTCATTGAGGATGGTCTTATGATCGGCTCGTATAGGTATCATCGCGATGGTGCTGTTCGCCCAGCTTTGCAATCTTCTGTAATCTTTTCTCAAATCTCCACGAACAGAGTGAGGGGATACAATGGAACTGAAGAAGTAGAATATGGAGAATATCCACAATATGCTGCTGTTTCAAGAATGCAAAGTATATTAGAATCAGAATATAATAGAGGCATGAATAAAACAGGAAGAAGTTATACTTTTGATTCAGTAAAATACGATGATTATGATACTGGGTTTAAACCAGTAACTTATGAAGAATATGAATATCAAGGAAAGAAATATATTCGTATAAGAGCAAACTCTTGTTTTGATGGCAACAATTTCAAACTTTCAAATGGTGTTGAATATAGAAATGGTGATTATGTTTGGGTAGAAGTATCACCAGTAAAATGGTTAATTGATGATAGAACAAGAATATTAATTTCAAAAATGGGATTAGTTTCTGGAATAAGATTTCTTGATAAAGGAACTAATTATAAAGGTGATTTTAGTAGAACAGAAATGAAGGAATATCTTGATAGATATATGATATGTAATTTAACTCAAACTGTAACATTTACTCGTGTTCAAAATATGACACCAGAAGAAAAAGAAAGGTTTGAAGAAGAACAAAAACAAGCTGAAAGAAGAAGAAACCCTTATGGTTTAAAATTTGGACAAGTAAGTGAAGAAGAAATCATAAGAGGAGCAATAGAAAGTGGTGTAGCAGTATTCTTACATGGCCCTTCATCAGAGGGTAAATCTGCAAGAGTAAAACAAATAGATCCTACTTGCGAAATAATATATCTTCGTAATGCGACACCAGAAAGTTTAAATGGTAAAAGTGTATATAATGGATCAACAGGAGAAATGATGGATGTTCCACCAACATGGCTTAAGAAATTACAAGAAAAATGTGAAAAGGAACCAGATAGACTTCATGTAGTATTCTTTGATGAAATAACAAATGCTCTACCAAGTATTCAAGGTATAGCATTTAATATAGTATTAGATAGAGAAGTAAATGGTATTTGGAAATTACCAGAAAATGCTAGAATTGTAGCAGCAGGAAATGATATGAAAGATTCATTAGCTGCAAATCAGTTAGCAGAACCATTATTCAATAGATTTGCTCATGTATATATTAAAACAACAACCGAAGGTTGGTTAAAGTGGGCAAGTGAAAATAATATACATCCAGCAATTTATTCTTATATTGCTTATAAGAAAGGTGAAACACTCCGTAGTAAGTATGATGGTGAGAAACCTAATGCTGATCCTAGAAAGTGGGAAATGGCTTCTAAAATGCTATATGCAACAGGAAGTCCAGAAATGTTAAGAGCATTAGTAGGAGAAGATATAACAAGAGAATTTGTTGAGTTTTGTAATCAACAAGTTATAACATTAGATGATGTAATAAATGGAAATTATACCGATAGAGATATACAGGCATTAAATACTGCTGAAAGATATGCAACAACTATGGGATTATCACAAGTAGATGACACTAACCTAGAAAAAGTAAGAGGTTTTGTTGTAGGCTTAGGAGCAGAGTTTGGAGCAATTTTTGATGCTTTATGGACACATGGTGATGAAAGCAAATTGGAAAGACTTGCAGAAGCAAAGCTTGCTGAAATGTCAGAAGGAGGTATAAGAAGATAATGAAAAATAAGAAAGAAATGTTACTATCATATATAAGGGCAAATGTAGCACCAATATTAGTTGATTTTATATCTGATAAAGATATAAATGGTGCAGTTGTCTTACCTGCCAATGTTGATGTTAAAGAGTTAAATGGTCATTATGATGGAGCAGATTTTATGCCACCAAAATGGCTTAATGAAATATTAAGTATAAATGCAAGTAAAATTTTAGTAATTGATAAAATTGATGCAATAACAAAAGAAGAACAATTAAAATTTTGTGAATTATTAGAACATAGAAAAATATCTACATTTGAATTACCAAAAAGTTGTGTGATAATTGTAACTGCGAACGAAATAAATAAAGATAAGATTAACGAAGAAATATTCTCATTAGTTGCACGAATTTAAGGTATAAGCTATGAAATATGATATTGCAGCATTAAAAACAAAAATGCTTGTAAAGTATCCTTTCTTTGGAAGCGTAGTTACCAATGTAGATTATAAAGAAAATAACAATATATCAACTGCTGGAACAGATGGAAAAACTATTTACTATAACAAAGAATTTTTATCAAAAATTAGTAATGAAGAACAAGTTTTTGTATTTGCTCATGAAGTATGTCATATTGCTTTTAATCATATTTTAAGGAGTGAAGGAAAAGATTCAACTTTATGGAATATTGCTACTGATGGAGTTATTAATCAATTATTAAAACGTGATGGATTAAAACTAATTGATGGTGTAGTCGATATGGAAGAAGCAATAAACTATGATGCCGAGCAATTATATGAAAAATTACTACATGAAAAGAAGCAAAGCAAACAAGAAAATAAAGAACAAAATAATGAACAAGGTAACAATGGTCAAAGTGATAAAAGTGAACAAACTGGTAATTCATCAAATAATGGACAAAATGAAGAAGATAAAGAGCAATCTTCTAGCGAAAATCAAAATATGAATGGTAAACCTCAGAATCAAGAACAAGGTGGCAATAAACAAGCTAGTAATTCTAGTGATTCTTCGCAAGAAAAAAATGAAAATAAAGATGTCGGACATGATACTCATAGTATGTGGGAAGATGTAGTAAAAAAACATAAAGAGCAAAAAGAAAAGTCTGAAAAAAGTGAAGATTTAGGGGGAAATAATAAAAAAGAAAATGATAAAGAATTAGAAAATAAGCAAAAGGAAACAGAAAAATTAGGAGAGAAGGAATCTTTTAATAAAAATAGGGAAGTAAAGAAAAAAGAATTAGAAGATTTAAAGGAATCATTGCTAAGCGGTGTAATGACCGCTGGAGACTCTGCAAATGGTGATGTAAGAAAAGTTGAAGATATTGGATATGCAAAACCAATAATTGATTGGAGATATGTTTTAAAGGAAGCAATTAAGTATGATGTTGATTGGTCATATAAAAATGCAACAATAGAAGATGGCGTAGTTAGTGCTAATTTAGAAGAACAACCTATGCCAGAGACTGAAATTGTACTAGATACAAGTGGCTCAATAAGTGAACAACTACTTAAGGGTTTTTTAAGAGAATGTAAAAATATATTAAAACAATCAAGAGTAAAAGTAGGCTGTTTTGATGATAAATTTTATGGCTTTCATGATATTAGAACTGAGAAAGATATAGAAGATATGAAGTTTGAAGGTTATGGAGGAACTAACTTTAATGCAGCAGTTAATGCTTTTACAAGGAGAGTAGAAAATAAAATAATATTTACTGATGGATATGCTCCAATGCCAAGTATGTCACTTGACGCAATTTGGATAGTATTTGGAGGTAAAAGAATAAATCCAGATGGTGGAAAAGTAATTTATATAGATGATGATGAACTTGAAAGAATGTATAGTTATGAAGAAAAGGTTAGAAAAAGAACAAGATAAAATTGTCTTGTTCTTTTAAAATTGTTTTTCTTTCTTGACAACTACACTGAAATTACAACATTTTTCAGTTTGCTTGTCAAGAGATTATATATATAATTTTTCTATTACATAGATACTAATATAATTAGATATAATTATCTATATACATATAATAATAATAATATTCTCTTAAAGACTATTTTATAGGCTTTAAGAGACTTCTTAAGACAAGAAGACTTAAGAAGAAATAAAAAAAATACTAGTAATATTTATTAAACTATGCTATACTAAAAAAGTAGGTAGGGTAGTAAGATGAGTAAGAATAAAAAGAATATTATAGATAAAATATTATATAATTTTATAATATTTCTACTTGGTGCAGTAACAGGCTATATATATGAAGTAATATTTTATTATATAACACTTGGAATATTAAATAATTGGGGAGTATTATATGGACCATATCTTCCCATCTATGGAATAGGAGCAGTTCTTTTAAGTAAATTAAAATCATTAAAAAAGAAGCCCATATTACTATTTATATTAAGTATAATAGTAACAGGACTACTAGAATATATAATTGGATATATAAGTCTTAATATCTTTAATCAAAGACTATGGGACTATCGAGGACTATTTTTAAATATAGATGGTCTGGTATGTTTAAGAAGTGTTATAACTTTTGCTATAGGCTCATTAATATTAAATTATCTTTTATTACCATTAATAGATAAATATTATAGTAAGAGGCTATATAAGTATACTTATGTAGTTATAATAATATTTATTATAGATATAATAATTAGTAATATATATCGTAATCCTTATACTTTTTAAGGATTATTTTTTTCTATTTATACCAAGAATACTACCTAGTACAGAAATAAATAATAGAATAACATAGTATATAACTGAAGTCCAATCTAAAGATTTACAAGTTATACTAACTATAAGAAATAAGATAACCCATATAATACCATATTTTATACCTTCAAAATATCCTTTTTCATTAGATAATTTTCCAAGTTTATAACCTCCTACTAGAATACTAATAATAGGTATAAGAAGAAAGATAATCTTAAGTGGAATACCACTTATAACATTAAAATAATTTAAAATTGTAATAATAATAGAACTTATTATAAGAATACTAATACTCCATAACGAACTTTTTAAATAATTCATCATCATAAATATCACCACTAAATACTATGAAATTGTATAAAAAAATATACATTACCACATAATGATACTGGTGATAATTATGAAAATAGTAGTATTAAGGACTGTATTCTTTTATTTATTTATTTTTGTTATATATAGAGTAATGGGAAAAAGAGAAGTAGGACAACTTAGTATAACTGATTTGATTGTATCTCTTTTAATAGCGGAATTAACTGTTATTAGTATTGAGAATTATAAGGAAAGTATTTTATATTCTTTGATACCTATTGTAATATTGGTATTAATGCAGTGTACACTTGCTTATATTAGTTTAAAGAAGCCAAAGTTTAGAATATTTCTCGATGGTAATCCTTCTTTGATAATTAAGAATGGTAAAATTAATTATAATGAGATGATAAAGCAAAGGTATAACTTAGATGATTTATTGGTACAACTTAGGGATAAAGGCTATCGTAGTATTGAAGAGGTTGAGTATGCTGTATTAGAAAGCAGTGGTACTTTATCGGTATTTCCATATAAAAAGGATAGTTCTCCTCTTCCTCTTCCTATAATATTAGATGGTGATATTCAGGAAGATACTCTAAAACATATGAAGAAAGATAAGAAGTGGGTTTATAACTTTCTAGATAAAAAAGATATTAATATTGAAGATGTCTTCTTTGCCTTCTATAAGGATAAGAATATCTTTATAATTAGAAATGATGATTTAATAAAATAACAAAGTATCAAAAAAATGGTACTTTTTTCTTATATACAACATAAATTATGGTGAGGGGTGATATCTTTTGTCAGCATATAAAGAGATAGTAACAAAAGCAGTAGTAGGTAAGGGTAAAAAGTATTATAAAAACACTTATAAGGTAAATACCGATTCTACTGTAGACACAGTATTAGGTTGTTGGGTAATCAATCACACATTTTCGGGAACTGAAGAAAATAATAGGATAGTTATTAATGGTTCTTTTGATGTAAATCTTTGGTATTCTTATGATAATAATACTAAAACATCAGTAATTACTAAAAATATTCCATATAAAGAAATGGTAACAGTCTCTCAAAAAGAAACTACTGATTCATCTAAAAAAGATATAATAGTAAGATGTCTAAAAGGACCAAGTTGTATATCTGCTAAAGAAGATGGAAATAGTATTAATATTGATATTGAGAAAGAATTAGGAATTGAGATAGTAGGAGATACTAAGGTAAAAATTGCAATAGAAGAAACTGAAGAACCATGGGAAGATATACCAGAAGAAGTAACTGAAGAGACCGAAAAAGAAATAGAAGAAAATATTGATCCTAACTACATTAAAGAAGAAAATTAATCTTCTTTTTTTTATAGATGATAAAAGGTTGACTAAATAGATAAATTATTATAAAATAATATTGTAAGAAAGGAAAGAGATACTATGAATAAGATGGAAGTAAATAATAAGTGTTGTAAGACTCTATTAAAAGATAGGTCTATTTCCTTATGCTTAAAAATGATATAAGAGTGTATGAAAAAGAGACTTATCGGATTAGATAAGTTCTTTTTAATAATATTAAAAAATATAATAAAAGAGGAGGATATTATGCAGTTATATAATACATTAACAAGAAAAAAAGAGGAGTTTATACCTTATGTAGAAGGTAAAGTAGGTTTTTATACATGTGGTCCAACAGTATATCATTATGCTCATATAGGAAATATGAGAAACTATATAGGACACGATATTTTAGATAAGACACTTAGATATCTAGGATATGATGTAAAAAGAGTAATGAATATAACAGATGTAGGACATTTAAAAAGTGATTCTGATTCTGGTGAAGATAAAATGGTAGCAAGTGCTAAAAAAGAACATAAGACTGTTATGGATATAGCAAAATATTATACAGATGCTTTCTTTAAGGATTTTAAGGCTTTAAATTGCCGTATGCCAGATATTGTAAGTCCTGCGACTGATAATATAGATGAGTATATTAAAATAATAAGTAAATTATTAGAAGAAGGTTATGCTTATAAGGCTGGAGGTAATGTTTACTTTGATGTAAGTAAAGTAGATGACTACTACCAACTAACTAATCATAAGGAAGACCAAATGGTAGTAGGAGTTCGTGAAGGAGTAGACTTTGATGATAATAAGAGAAATCAAGCCGATTTTGCTTTATGGTTTACTAAAAGTAAGTTTGATGACCAAGATTTGAAATGGAATTCTCCATTTGGAGTAGGATATCCAGGCTGGCATATTGAATGTACAGGAATAAGTCTAAAGTATTTAGGAGAATACTTAGATATTCATGGTGGTGGAGTAGATAATATCTTCCCACATCATACAAATGAAATAGCCCAAAGTGAAGCATATTTAGGACATAAGTGGTGTAATTATTGGTTTCATAATGAACACTTGATGGATGAATCTGGAAAAATGAGTAAAAGTAAAGGAGCAGTATTATCAGTAAGTAGATTAATGGAAGAAGGATATAACCCATTAGCCTTTAGATTTATGTGTTTACAAAGTCATTACAGAAGACAATTAGTATTTTCATATGAAGTATTAAAACAAGTAGAGGGACAATATAACAAATTAGTAAATAAAATATCTTCATTAAATGAAGAAGGTACTTTAGATAAAGAAAAGTATGATATATATAATAATAAGTTTATTATGGAATTAAGTAACGACTTAAATACCGCTAACGCGATAACACTATTATATGATTTAATAAAAGATAATACTGTAAATAATACTACAAAATTGGAATTAATTAAAGACTTTGATAAAGTATTAAGTTTAAATCTAATAAAAGAAGAAAATAAAATAGATAAAGAATTAGAAGAATATATAAATAGTAAAATTGAAGAAAGAAAAGAAGCAAAAGCAAATAAAAACTATGAATTGTCAGATAAAATTAGGGAAGAATTATTAAGTAAAGGAATAGAATTAGTAGATACAAGAGAAGGTACTACATATAAAATAAGAGGTTAAGTATGAAAGAAGTAAAAATAAATGGAATATATAAGCATTTTAAAGGTCATATGATACAAGTTATAGCTTTAGCAGAACATACTGAAACAATGGAAAAGTTAGTTATATATAATCATTTAGAAACAAATAAAGTATATGCTCGTCCATTAGATATGTTCTTAAGTGAAGTAGACCATAACAAGTATCCAGAGGTAACTCAAAAATATAGATTTATTTTAATAGAAGAGTAAAATCTTCTTTTTTTCTACTCAAAATATTAAAAGTATGTTATACTATAAATGTATAGTAGGTGATAAAGATGGAACTATTAAGAGTTGTAGATACTAATGGAAATAATACAAATGAAATATTAGAAAGAGAAGAATTACACAATCAAAATAAGTTACATAATGAAGTAACTATATATATAATAAATAGTAAAAATGAAGTATTATTACAAAGAAGAAGTAAAAATAGAAGATTTTCTCCTAATAAACTTGGTGTAATAGCAGGACATGTTTCATATAGAGAAGATACTATTACTACTGCTCAAAGAGAAGTAAAAGAAGAAGTTGGAGTAAAAGTAAAAAAAGAAGATATACATAAATTATCTGATAGATATTTAGTAAAAGAGGAATATAATAATCATTTTATGTATCCATATTATATAGTGCTAGATAAAGATGAAAAGGATTTTAAAATCCAAAAAGAAGAACTAAGTAGTGTAAAATGGTATAAGATAGAAGAAGTAATTAAAATGATTAATGATAATAGTAAAGAGTTAGTATTTAAAAAAGAAGAAATACCACTATTTAATAAATTAAAAAATATAAATAGTAATAATAATTTTATTCAAAGAATTAAAAATATATTTAAATCTATTTAAGACAGGTAGTAAAATACCTTTCTTTTTATTTCTTTTTAGTACCATAATTTGACATAAACAATAGTTTGTGCTACAATATATAACCATCAGAAAGAGGGGATATATATGAAAGAAGAATTACAAAGAAAACAAACTGAATTATTAAGAATATTATTTAATTATTCAATAAAAGAAAAAATATTTGATAGAGAGGCTATAAATAAAATATATAATATTATACTAGAAGCATTTTATGTAGATGAAGAGAATCTAAAAGGAATATTAATAACAAGAGATAGTAATATAGATGCATTATATCGTCATCAAGATAAAGAAATATTATTAAATATAGAAAAAATAATAGAAACATTAAAAGATGAGCCAAAAAAATTAAAACTAGATGATATTCAAATATATTTCTATTATAATATACAACTTTTTTTATCAATATTTCATGAAGTAGAACATGCTAAGCAATTTTCAATTACTTCTTCTAATGGAGTTTATCCAAGCATACTATTTTTTGGAAAAACTTTAGGTAGTGCAAATCTAAAAAATATGAGTAGTGAAGAGAAAATAAGTTATGTAAATGATTTATATGCAAAAACATATAGATATAATCCTTGTGAAAGGGGAGCATATATAGAATCCGCTAGTGGGGTTAGCAAATTAATAACTGAAGAATCTTATATAGATGAAAATATAATTAATTATATAAAATGGCTTCATATACATAATCAATTAGTTGGATATACAAAGGAAGATAAAAGGTTGGTATCACCAACAGAAATATTTTTTAGAATGATTAATCAGGAAACAATATGGGAAATAATGCCATTTTATAAAGATAATGATAAAGTAATGATAAGTGATATAAAAAGAAATTATGTTCTAGAAGAAAGATTAAAGTATGGAATACCAATATCACAAATGGAATATAAATATAAGTTATTAGAAGAAAAAATGATTAAAAGAAAAGTATTAAGAAGGTGAAGATAATGCCTATATGTGATGGAATGAATGATGATTATGTAGAATATTTTTTGCTAGAAGATTATGTGGCTAGAATTAAATTATTACCAAAAGTATTAGAACATTTAGAGGACACCAATAAAGATTTTGATGACTATATGACTAAATTATCAAAATATGATGAAGAATATATAATAAATTATTGGATATATCTGTTATATATAGAGTTAATATCAAATCAAAAGATAGAAAGTATTAAGAATGATGAGACAAAATTATCAGATAAACAATTATTCTTTGATACTTTAAATATAAATCATAAAAGAATACATACTTTACATAACTTTGTTACTGAAGGCGAATTAGAAGAATCTTATGCATATCGTACAAATGATGTAAATGTAAGTAAAATAAATCCTGATGGTAGTGAGAGTATATTTTGGCGTGGTGCTAAAGGAAAAGATTTAAATAAGTTTATGAATGATTTTCTTAGAATATATAAGCAAGGAGGAACAAAACTTATATATAGTAATCCTTTCTTAGCAAGTAGTTTAATTCATCTATTGTTTTTAAGAATCCATCCTTATAAAGATGGTAATGGAAGAACTGCTAGAATAATACATAATATAAAGTTTACAGAAATGGTAAATAAATTATATGGTACGAGATTGAAATTAAGTCCACTTAATATATCTGAAAGTATATTGATAAATAAAATAACATATGTAAAAAGAATAGACAATATTTACTTTGATATAAAGAATGATTGTAATGAAGAGATAAATGCTTGGTTTAATTTTATCTTAGATATGGTTGATGAACAATTATATAAGTCAGTAAATATGTTAGAACATATAGATTCTTCTAAGAAATTAGAATTACCTAAAAATAGTATGAGATTATCTAGATTAAAACATAGATAATCTTTTTTTCTAGTAAACCAATAGTTAATTAACTTGCTATTATAATTTTCTTGTGGTATCATTAAGTAAACAATTAAGTTATGGAGGTTAAAATATAATGACAGGTTTTGATAAGGAATATTTAAAACTATTGAAAAGAATATTACAAGAGGGACAAGAAGTAGAGAATAGAACAGGAGTAAATACAATAAAGATAGATAGTTATGCCTTTTGGTTTGATTTAAGTAAAGAGTTTCCTATACTTATGACTAAACAATTATTTTCAAGACAAGCAATAACCGAAATGCTATGGATATGGCAGATGGCTTCGAATGATGTTCGTGAGCTACAAAAAAGAAATATTCATATTTGGGATGAATGGATGGTCGATGCTGATGGTATTTATCGTATATATGAGCCAGTTACTAAAACTACGGTTTATGATCCAGATAAAGAAGTTACAGTACTTGATCCTTATAGTGCTTCATTAAAGGATCCACTTGCAAAGCGAAATCCTTTATTACCTAAATTAGATAAAAATGGCGAAGTAATGACTGCGAAGAGTTTGATTGAAGGTAGAAATATTAAAGAAGCTAAATGGTATGGTAAGGAATATGCTTATACTATTGGAACAGCCTATGGTTTTATCGTAGATAGATATGGCTTTACTGATGATCTTATTTGGACTATTAAAAATAAACCTACTGATCGTAGAATGGTATATAGTTTATGGCAAAATGAGTTTTTGAGAACAGCAGTTTTACCATCATGTGTATGGTCATCAGAGTGGAATGTCTACAGAGACACTTTAAACTTGCAAGTCCATCAAAGAAGCTGCGATGTACCATTAGGACTACCATTTAATGTAACACAGTATGCTACATTTTTATCAATGATAGCACAAGTTACTAATTTGAAACCAGGAGTAATATCTTATTCTATTAATGAACCACATATTTATGTTAATCAAATAGATGGAATAAAGGAACAATTAAGAAGAGGTAGTGTATACAATGATTATGCTAGATTAGCTCCAAGTAAGCTAGAAAGTATAAAGAGTGATTTGGAAAATAAAATGCTTACTTTGGATGAGAAAAGTGATGAATACTTAAGATGTGATGCAGATTTAAGAATAATAGATATTATCTTAAGTCCAGTAAAACCAGAATTATGGTTAGATCCTAGTATTAATGACTTCTACAACTTTGATAATTCAAAAGATTTAAAACATACAAAAATAAAAAGTTATAAACATATGGGAAAGATAGATTTTCCAATAACACAATAGGAGGATAAAATGCAAAACTTAAGTTTAGTAGCAGCAGTTGGAGATGGGGGAGAATTAGGTTATCATAATAATTTAATTTGGAAAATAAAAGAAGATTTAGATTTTTATAAAGACTTAACAATGGGTAAAAATATAATTATGGGAAGAAAGACTTTGGAAAGTATGCCTTTAAAAGCACTAGAAGGAAGACATCCAATAGTATTAACTAGTCAAAATCTAGATGTATGTAGTAGTGTGGAGACTTTTCATAATATAAATACATTATTAAATTATATAGAGGATACAGGAAAGGAGTTTATCGTAGTAGGAGGTGCTACTATATACGAGCAATTACTTCCATATACTGATACAATGTATTTAACTGAAATAAAAAGAGAAGCCTATGCAGATACTTTCTTTCCATATTTTAATAAAGATGACTATCACATAATAGAAATAGGAGACTTTTTAGATAATAATGTACCATATGTTAGAAATAAATATGTCAAAAAAAGGAGAAGATAAAAATGGGGAAACTAATAGTAATTGAAGGCTCTTGTGATGGAGTTGGTAAAAGTACACAATATAAATTATTAATGGATAGATTAATAAGTGATAATGAGAATACTATTGTTACTCATCATTTTCCTAGTTATGGAACATATCAAGGAAGACCAGTAGAAGAATATTTAAAGGGAAATTATGGTATGATATCAGAACTATCACCATATTTTGTAAATAGTCTATATGCTCAAGATAGAGCGATAACATGGATAACAGGATTAAAAGATGAATATGAAAAAGGACACATTATATTATTAGATAGATATACAACATCATCATTAATATATCAGTCATCTCAATTAGAAGATATTGAAGAAAGAAATAAGTTTATAGATTATATTAGTGATTATGAATATAATAAGTTAGGAGTACCAGAGCCAGATTTAGTAATATTTTTGTATGCACCATTTGAAGTGGCTCAAGAATTAAAGAAAAATAGGAAAAATAATGCTGGTGTAGAAAACGATATTCATGAAAGTAATTATAACTTTATGAAAAAGGTATCTGATAACTCTGTAGAAATTGCTAAAAGATTTAATTGGGATTTTATAGAATGTTCTAGAGATGGTAAAATGAAAGCAGCAGAAGAGATTCATGAAGAAGTATATAAATTAGTAAGAAAAAAAATAAAATAGGTATTCAAACACTTGAATATCTCTTTTTTAATTAACATATATTTTACTAGGTGAGATTTATGTTAAAGAAAATGTCAATAAAAAAAATATTAGTATCTAGTACTGCTATTATACTGCTACTAATAATATATTTAATACCTGATAATAAAAAAGATATAGATTTGAAAAATAGTAGTATAGAATATAACTATAATAATGTAGTAGGAACAATATATCTAGTAGATAGTAATGATTATGTAGCAAGAACAACTATCCCAACTTGCAAATGTGATGATGTAGCACTAGCAAAAGACTTAGTCGAAGGTCTTATTATTGGAGGTGCTAAAAATAACATAATACCAAATGGTTTTAGAAGTATTTTGCCTCCTGATGTAGTAGTAAAAGATATAAACTTAAAAGATAAAATATTAACAATAGACTTTTCAAAAGAGTTATTAGAAATAAATAAGAATGATGAAGAAAAGGCTATAGAGTCATTAGTCTATACATTAACAAGTATTAATGGAATAGATAAGATAATAATTAAAGTAGAAGGAGAAGTATTAAATAAATTACCAAATAGTAAAAATAATTTACCAACTGTATTAGATAAAAGTTATGGTATAAATAAAACATATGAATTAAGTAATTTAAATAATATATTATCATATACAACATACTATACAAGTAGTTATAACAATAATAAATATTATGTACCAGTAACTAAGTATGTGAATAGTAAAGAAAGTGATATCGTTAAAGTGATAATAAAAGAATTAGGAAGTAGTCCAATATATGAAACAAACCTAATGAGTTATCTAAATACAAATGCTACTTTAAATAATTATGAACTAGCAGGTAGTAATCTAATACTTAATTTTAACGAACAATTATTAAATGATATTGATAAAAAGAATATATTAGAAGAAGTAATATATACGATAAGTCTATCTATGGATAATATATATGATAATTTAGAAACAGTATCTTTCCAAGTAAATAATGAGGAGATATCTACTGTTAACATAAAAGATATTAAGTAATTATTTTAATTTATCTATCAAAAATAGTGGAAATAGTATAAAAACTACTTCCTTTTTATTTTAATTAGAAGAGGTGAAAAGTACCTTGTATTTACTTAAAATATATGATAAACTAGGTATGTAATAAAGAAATATTTATCTTTTAACTTAAATAATCGATTGGTAAATAGTACAATATAACTATATACTATCTAGTATCTATAATAATTTAAGACAGTACTAGGTTACCTTTCTTTTTACTTTTTCTAATATAAATAGATGAGTATTCACCTCGAATATAATATCTTATAATAGTTCATATATAGACTTAGAATAAGGCTATATATGATAAAGATAAGACTATACTTAGGCTTATCTTATGTTTAATAATAATAAATAAGGAGAAATAAATATGTATATAGAAGTATTAACGCAAATAAGTGCAAAAGCAGTAGACCAATATTATACTTATAAAGTACCTAAAAGTATGGAAGAAAAAATAAAAGTAGGTATAAGAGTAAAAATCCCTTTTGGTAAGATGACATTAGAAGGTTTTGTTATGGGTATAACAAATGATGTAAACTATGATAAGGATAAAATAAAAGAAATAATAGATGTAACTGATGATAATCCTGTATTAAATGAAGAAATGTTATTATTAGGGAAATATATGAGTAAAAAGTTATTATGTTCATTAGTGAGCTGCTACCAAGTAATGTTACCAAAAGCTCTAAAAGCCGAGATTAACTCTAATATAAAGATAAAATATAATAAATATTTAAGAAGAACTAAGACTATTGAAGAGATAGATAATTATATTAAGACTTGTAAGTATGAAGGACAAATAAATCTACTATGTATATTAAAAGAAAAAGATATTTTAATAACGAGAATGAATAGTACAATAAATACTATAATTAAAAAAGGTCTTGCTGAAATATATTTAGAAGAAGAAAAAAGATATAGTTATATAGGAAATACCCACTATAAAAAGGTTGATTTGAATACGGAACAGAGAAAGGCTGTAGATAGTATAATATCTTCTTTTGATACTAGTAATACATTTTTATTATATGGAGTAACTGGTAGTGGAAAAACTGAAGTATATATGAGTGTAATTGAAGAGGCTCTAAATAAGGGAAAAGAGGCCATAATGCTAGTACCTGAAATAAGTTTAACTCCGCAAGTAGTAGGAAAGTTTATATCAAGATTTGGAAATATAATCTCTGTATTACATTCAAGACTATCTGATACTGAAAGATATGATGAATATAGAAAAATAACTAGTGGTGAGTCTAAAATTGTAATAGGTACTAGAAGTGCTATCTTTGTTCCATTTAATAATATAGGAGTTATAATAATAGATGAAGAACATACAAGTAGTTATAAACAAGAGAATAATCCTAGATATAATGCTAAAGATATAGCAATTCTTAGAGGAAGATATCATAAGTGTCCAGTAGTACTGGGTAGTGCTACTCCTAGTTTAGAATCTTTTGCAAGAGCAGGAAATAAGATATATAAACTATTGGTATTATCAAAGAGACCTAGTACTAGTGTTCTTCCAGGTATACAAATAATTGACATGAAAGAAGAAGTTAAAAGAGGAGAGTTTCTACTATCTGAGGTATTAAAAAGGAAAATTAATGAAAAATTAGAGAGAAATGAGCAGATAATACTTCTTTTAAATAGAAGAGGTTATTCGAGTATAATATCCTGCAAGGAATGTGGGTATACTGAGAAATGTCCAAAGTGTGATATTACTTATACATATCATAAGACTAGTAATAATTTGAAGTGTCATTACTGTGGTACATCAAAACCTCTAATAGATAAGTGTCCAAAGTGTGGTAGTACAAATATTAAGGACTATGGTCTAGGTACTGAAAAATTAGAGGAGGAACTTAATAAGAAGTTTGAGGCTAGAGTGGTAAGAATGGATGTTGATACTACTAGTAAAAAGGGGGAACATCAAAAGATAATTGATAACTTTGGCGAGCATAAATATGATATTTTGATAGGTACTCAGATGATAGCCAAGGGTCTTGATTTTCCTTTGGTAACACTAGTAGGTGTAATATCTGTTGATTCTTCTTTAATGGCTCCTGATTTCAGGGCTAGTGAGAATACTTTTCAGTTATTATCGCAAGTTGCTGGTCGTGCTGGTCGCTCCGAGAATAGGGGTGAAGTTATAATTCAAACTTATAATCCTGACCATTATAGTATTAGGCTTGCTAAGGAACATAATTATTTAGCCTTCTATAAGGAGGAGATGGGTATCAGAAAAATGTTAAAGTATCCGCCATATTATTATCTAACTCTTGTAAATATTTCTTCTAAAGAATATGAACTTGGTTTTAAGGAGTCGAATAAAATTGGTAGTTATTTGAGGAATAAACTTGGTGGTAATACTATTATTTTAGGGCCTTCAATGGCTAGTATATTTAAAGTGAATAATGTTTATCACTATCAAATAATAATAAAATATCAGAAAGATGATAATTTAATTGATACTTTAACTTTTATAATTAATATGTATAAAACTAATACTAAAATTGATGTAGAAATAGATATGAATCCTATAAGAATATAGTGAGTTAAGAAGGCCTCGGATGAGGTCTTCTTTTTATATTTTTATTAAAACTATGAGAAAACATGTTTTTCTAGGTCTCCTGTGGATAACTAAAAACAGATAAAAAAGAGCTAATTTATTAACTAGGTGTTAATTTTATGTTCGCTTTCTGTATGCTTTTGTAACTTTTTTAGATAAATTATCGTATTTTTGGTAAAATGCGAAAAAAATGGAGTATTTAATATATAGAAAGGAGGCACGCGCATGGGCATGACTTAGGTACTTTATTGACGAAGAATAAAAATGGTTAATAAAGGTGAAGAAGAAACAGAGGTATGTTAAAAGGAAATATGAATTATGATATCATATCAAAAATAATGAGAGAATCTTTAAGAGAGGGATTCTCTTTTTATATTATGTCTAAAGAGGAGGATAAAAATGACAGAAATAAAAGAAGAAAAAGTATTAGAATATACTGCATATAATGAA
>USIB01000025.1 GCA_900554615.1 uncultured Mycoplasmatota bacterium
TATATCTAATGTGGATAAGTGAAGTATGTACTGGAGATATAACTACTTGTGATAGTACATTAAATCAAAATAAATATTCTAATAAAACATTTAATGCCTCCATAAAAATAGAAGCAAGTACTAAAACTAAGAAAGAACTAGTTAGAACTAAGGCAGTGATAGGTGATATTTATGAAGACGGAAGAATTACAAATCGAGATGCCACATTAATGAATAATTTTCTTCTTGGAGAATTAAGTCTTACAAAACAACAACTATTTAATGCGGATGTAAATGCTGATGGGAAAATAAATGAAATTGATTATTTATTATTTAAAAGGTTTATTTTAAAAGCATATTATCAAAATATCTTACCAAATGAGCCAATTACAGATTATATTTTCTATGGTGATGTAAATGAAGATGGAGAAATAAACTCAGTATTTAATTCTACAGTTATTTATGATTATGTTGTAAATAATAAAAGTCTTAATTATCAACAATTAAAGAATGCTGATGTAAATGGAGATGGAAAAGTAGATTTAGTTGATTCGATTTTACTTTATAGATTCGCATTAGGAGAATATCCTAGTACTTTACCAGATATTCCTATCACAGATTATCTTTTATATGGAGATGTAAATGAAGATGGAAAAATAACTGAAGAAGATTCAACACTATTATCTAATTATTTAAATAATAATACTAATATAAGCGACCAAGCATTAAAAAATAGTGATGTAAATGGAGATGGGAAGATAAATATAATTGATTTAGGTTTATTACAAATGTATATAGAGACTCCGGATAACTATACTGATACATTACCAGAAAGTCCAATAACTGATTATACTATACAGTATGGTGATGTAAACCTAGATGGAGAAGTTGATACTTTTGATGTAACAGAATCTAGTAATTATTATTTAGATTCAACTTCATCATTAAAAGGACAGCAATTATTAAATGCAGATGTAAATGGAGATGGAAAAATAAATCGTATAGATACGGTATTAATATTTGATTTATCTTTTGGTACTAAAATAAATAGACCTATGACAGACTATACATTATATGGAGACTTAAATAATGATGGAATATTAGATAATAATGATATAGATAAATTAACAAGATATTTAAGTGGAAGCACAGGACTAGATAATCAAGCAAGGAAGAATGCTGATGTTAATGGAGATGGAGTAATTAATAATACAGATTTAACATTACTACAAAATAAAATAAATAATTCTACAAGTAGTCCTATATATGCTTCAACAACTCCAATAACATCTTGATAATTATAAAGAGGGTACGAGATACTTTCTTTTTATTTGCATATCTCTAAGTTAGAAAGTATTCACTGTGAATATAATACAAAGCAAAAAAAGCATATAAACATATATATACTTTTTATATCATATATAAAGAATTATCATCTTGATAGATATTAGTATTACTACTCTTATTTTGTTCTAATAATTTGACTCTATTTTCTAAAGAGGTTAATCTATTATTTAATTCAATAATAGGATTATTCATATTGTTATAATTCATATTATTATAAGGAGTCATCATATTATTCTGCATAAGTGCTCCTGGTGGTAATTCAAAACCATAGTTAGATTGTATCATACTACCAGGCATATTTTGATAATATCCTCCATACATCATATCTCTTTCTGTCATATAGTACCATCCTTTATTATAATATATGTATAAATACCAAAAAAGACAACTATTTAATTAGTTATCTTTATTATTTCTTAGTTAATTTCTTCTTAAAAGGTATTTCTTCTTTTTCCACTTCATGGTCTTCAAGTAGATGTAGTGTTACTTCACTAGGGTTATCTCTACCATCTAACAAAGTTTTTCTTATTTGTTTTAATACTCTTATTTTTTCTTGATTATCTAATAAATAGAAAGAATTCGTTTCAATTACACAGACAGCAAGTTCATTATCTTTTATATCTACAAGGTTAAATTCACGTTTATTGTTAATTTCACAGTCCATAAGATTTTCTTTACTTATTTCAACATCATTTTCACTTAATTCCTGAATTAACTCTGCTACTTTTACTTCAGATATTAATTTACCTAATTTTATTATATCCTCAAATCTTTTACTACTTATAATAAAATTACTACATCCTAGTAAACAATTAATTACAAAATATGCTATACTTGTTGTAAGAGTTAATTCCATATTAGTTATCAAAATATATATTGTCATTATTATAGTAAATGTACTACTACTTATAAAACCATTCTTTAAACTTTTTCTTCTTAATTTAGGAAAGTCTTCATTTAAAAAATGTATATCAGTATTTAAATCACTATCATATTTTATATCTTTCATCTTTACCTCTTAATCATCATTTCTTAATACTAAAGTTTTTCTAACTGGTATTTCTATTTTCTTCAAATCTTCTTCTTCTAACATTTGCATAGATGTTACACTAATTTTTTCTTTATTTTTAATTACTTCATTTTTAATTTGTTTTAATACTTTAATTTGATCTTCATTATCTAGTAAATAAAAGTATTCAATTATCTTTTTTCTTTTAGAAACTAACTTTCCATCATTACCTTTAGTTCTACTATTTGTTATTTCTTCAGTTATTTCAGCATCTATTATTTTATCTTTACTAGTAGATAATCCATTTTCATTTAATGTATTAACAAGTGAATTAATATTCTTATTAGCGGTACTTACATCACTTATATGCCTATATTTATTATGAATAGTCTCCCCAATTGTAGTAGTAGTTCCAATTACAGTACAAAGTACTATATACTTTACAATACTAGTACTTGTTAAGATATTTAACTTTAATGCTATAATTCCCATTATTGTAAATGCTACTATTTTTATTAAGAAATTAATTCCCATACTTTTCCAAAAATTAAAATCATTATCTATACTTTCTATATCTTTACTTAAATCTCCCTCATAATATATATCTTTCATTTAATATTCCTCCTTTTTGTAGTTTTTATTATAATACATTATTTATATTATTGCAAGTATTTAAATGTAATGATATAATAAGGGAAAGGAAAATTGGTGATATATATGATTTATTATAAGGTTACGCAAAATAATGGTATGTTTTATATTATTAAAAATGAAATACTTTTTGATTATAATAAGTTAACTGAGATGAGAAGTAAACTAATTAATGAATGTAGTGAAATATTCTATCATGAATATAAATGTGCTTACCCTAATATTTTATGTGATGGAGAGTTTATTAGAAATTATAAATATAAAAAAGTTGGTATTAAATATGGAAAAGGATATGCTGAAGATTTAGATGAATACTTAGTTTCCTACTACGAATATAAGCCTCCATATATAGTTAGTTTACTTACTGGTATTATCAAAGGAGAAAGTAATAGTTTAATCTGTTTACTTGATATCTTAAATAATGATAGTGAACTTAATATTGGAGTATCTTCAATTGGAGAAATTAATTTAATTGATGAAGAAATTAAAGAATTATTATCTTCAGATAGAGATGTAGTTGAAATAATATCTAAAGTTAAGAATCTTAACGATAAGAAAAAGTCTTTAGAAGAGCATACTCTTCTTAATGTAAATCAAAAGCCTGTTTCTTTATATTATAAAAGTCTTAGAGCATTATTTACCTATAATCCTATTGATATGATAGCAATGGAAGATGTAGATAAAGTACTTAATTTCTTTAACTATCAAATATATAATGAAAAAGAGTTCTATAAATCTATTAAAAGAATCAAAAAGGAAAATAATTAGTTAGGTAGGGGGAATGTGTTATGTATTATTATAATGTAAATAGAGATGGATTAATAGTAAAAAATATCGTTATTATTGATAATGATAAACTAAATAATGTTAGAAATGATATTATTTATAATTGTAGTTTAATAGAACACTATAAATATAGATCTAGTAGTAGTCCTGATGAAGTATATAAAAGTAATATGTTTAATTTTTCATATAAAGAAATTAAAATAGGTAATAGTAGATATAGTACTACTAAGTATTTATATGAATATGATGAATATATTTATCCTAAAGAAGTATATCTAATAGATAAAATACTTAATAATGATGAAGAAGCGTTAGAAGAGTTATTTGATATTTTAGATTCTACTGATAAGAAAGAGAATCCTAACAGTTTTTCTTTGTTGCTAGAAGAAGCAAGACGTGAGTTTACTAGTCTTTTAGAGAATGTCTATAGAGGAAATATTTCTTTTGATAAAGGTAATGATAGACTAGAATTATTAAAGACTAGAATAAGGGAACTAGAAAGAAAAGTATTACTTAATAGTAGTGTTAAATCTTCTAGTGAATACTATACCAGTTTAAAAAAGTGTTTTACATTTAAAGAAATATCAAGTATGAGACTAGAAGAGTTTAACAATTTTATGTTATTTTTCAGTAATGACAATAACTCTATTGATAAAAATACTATAAGAATAAAAAAGAAAATTAATAAATGTGACAAATAATTTAGTTTTTTATGTAAACTCTCTTTAAAAAATATTTAAAATGTAGTACAATATTTTTAGGGTGATAGAGAATGCATTCGTATGTTGTTGAATATTTGAATGAAAATGAGTTTAAAAAGATTGAAAGATCATTAAAAAAATATAATATGCTTGCTTATAAGAAACTTATATTTGATTATGTTCCTTCTTTAAGAGACGGTAACTTTGTCGGAGTTATTGTATCTAAGAATAGTAAAGAAGGTATTGTTAAATATGAACTTAAACTTCCTACTGACAGGATGTTTGCTAAAGTTCATGGAGATATTGTTCTTCATTATACTTTGTATGAAAATCAAAAATTAATAATGCTTGATACAATAACTCCAGAAGAAATATTATCGGAAGGACATCAAAAGGAACTTACTACTTATAAAGGTGTTATGGTATCTAAGAGTCATGCTGATAGAGATATGTTTAAAATTAATTTACTTAATAGTATGAATAAACAAGGTTTCTTAAATATTAGCAAGAGAGTACTTATTATTTTATCTTCTATATTTGTTTTAGCACTTGCATTAGTTATTTACTTAGTTCTAAAATAAAAGATAGAGTAGTAGTATGGTAGAAGTAAATGAATCTTGGGAGAGAGTAATTAAAGTAATATCTTTATTTAATACAGATGAGTATATTACTCGTGAATACATTATTAGTGATTATGGTGAAGGAGTTATCAATGATAATCATAAAGAATGGACAAGTCGTGATGGAAGAGTTATAGTACTCGGAAAAAAAGAAGATATTCAAAATATTCCTCCTAGTGGTAAATGTAGTATTTCTGATGTTAGAAAAGCACTTCATTTATTACATAATAACAATTCTCCCTTTATAGTTGGTAATAATTTTTACTATCCTTGGGGAATTGAACTTAGTTTTGATAATAAGTTTTGTATTCCTACCAATCTTAATAATATTATTTATTATGGTAGTAGAGAAGAAGAACTTGGTATTATTTGTAAGGAAGTATATAATTATCTATTAACTGATAGTTTAGATAATTATAAAGAAAGTAAAAAATATAGAAGTAAAGTTAAAAAAATATGCTAAAACATAGCATATTTTTATATTTCTCTATATAAGTCTGAATCTTTATATGGATTTTTAGGATCAATATAATCTACAAATAAGATGCCATTTAAGTGATCTAATTCATGTTGAAAGGCTATTGCCAATTCTTCTCTTACACGATATTTTCTTAGATTCCCATCCATATCATAAGCCTCTACTGTTATCCTAGCATGTCTTGGTACAATACCTTCTACCTCTCTATTAACACTAAGACATCCTTCTCCTTCGCCAGCATATATCATTTCTTCAGAATATGATATTACTTTAGGATTAATAAGAATGTAATCCTCAAACTTTCCTTCTTTTACTTCGTAGCAGACTACAAAAAAGTTTTTATTTATTCCAAGTTGAGGAGCCGCAAGTCCCATTCCAGGCCTTAATTCATACTTCTTGGCTAATCTATCTATCTGTGAATATCTTAAATGTTTTAACATTTCTGGTATTATATTTTTATATTCTTCATTTAATGGAAACTCTATATTTGTATTCTTTGCTCTAACTCTTGGATCTTTCTCATCTAATATATCTTTAGTCCTTAACATATACATCTTCCCTTTCTCTTTATATATATTACCATAAAAAGAGTAAAAATGAAACATATTTTTGTACAGTTGAACAAATAGACATTAAAAAAGTTCTTTATACCTTGTACATTTTATCAAGATATTGTATACTAATAGTAGAAGGGTAGGGAGAAATATGAAAGATAAAAAAACAAAGATATTAACATTTTTAACAATTCTTTTGATACTTGTAATAGGAGGAGTTATTACTATATTAATAATTAATAAAAAAGATAGTTCTAATAACGCAAAAGATAATCTTGATGATAATAAAGATATCATCGATAGTATAGTTTTTGATTATGACTTCGTAAATAACTATATGAAGAATCTATATGGTAGTAGTGATAATAAAATTATTATTGAAGAAGATGATGAAGAGTTTGTAGCAGTTGTTAGAGATTCTAATGATAAATTCATCGCTAAATTAACATTTAACAAAACAGATAAATCAATAGCAAATGATACTTCCGAAGCAGGTATGTCATCTGGAGTATCAAGTGGTCCTGAACTAGAAAATGGTGGTGATGTAAATGAATAAAAAAGGTTTTACATTAGTTGAATTACTTGGAACAATTGTAATAATAGCCCTTGTAATCGGAGGAATTACTTTTGGTGTAATCAGTATAATAAAAGAAACCAAAAAACAAGGAAGTGGTATATCGACTTCGAGTATTGAAAAGACAGCTTCTATTTATGCTGAAGAGAAAAATAACGATGAAGATTATTGGAATAGAATTGATAATAGAAAAGGATATGAAGGAGAATACTTCTGTATTACAATTGGTGAACTCCAAAACAAAGGATTATTAGATAATGATATTAATTTTGAAAATATATCTGCTAATCTAGAAAATCCAATAAATAAAAGTACTTATGTAGGAATAAGAAAAGATTTAGCAACTCTTACTAAAAGTAATCCTATACTTTTAGACGAAGAAAGTATATGTGATGTAAAGACAGGTAATTGTTCCGAGAAAGCTATAATATATGGTGCTTGTACAGGTAATATTCTTAACGAAAAAGTTACCCAAAAACCTACAATTGGCGGAGGCAAATTCTATACCGATGAAATTACTAATATGACAATTACAGATGTAATAGGAGATGAAAACCTAGTAGTAGAAACTAGAACTTGTCTATATGGCAATACATCTAGTAGTATGAAAAAAGAAGGTATAATTACTACCAACGATAAAGGAGAAATGGTATGTAATTTACCTAATCAAGATAATACATTAGAAGATGAAAAAACATATTATGTAAAAGTATGTAATACCACTAAAGCCGGAAGTAGTAGTTGCTCTGATGTATATGAGCCAAAAACAACCAAAGTAAATGCTCCTAATATAAGTTTAATCAAAGCTGATATTAAAGTAAAAATTGATTATAATACTAATATAAATAATATAAAAGGAGAAGCAAAATATTATTTTACATCAAATAAAAATGCTACTAGTGATGTTTCAATAAAAGCATGTACAAATAATGATAAAAGTAAATGCACTGGAGCTGATACTACAAGTGTGGTAGCAGGCACTCTATACGAAACTACTAGTAAGGTTGTTAACTTAACATACAATACTAAAACTGATTCAGATAGTGAATCAAGTAAAGTATCAGCAACCATTTGTGATAAGAGTGGAAATTGTAATAATGGAAATAAAACTTTTGATATATATGAAACTATATTCAAAAAAGGAACTGCTGATAGTATTGATGGAAAAACCACTGATATATCTAAATTATGTATGGTAGATAAGAAAGGTGACAAATGTACTGTTAAATCTCCTAGTATAGTAAGAAGTGGTTATACTGTAGTAGGATGGAATACTAGTAGTAGTGCTACAACCTCAATATGGAATGCAAATACTAATAAAACAGATGTAATTAATAGTAAGACTTATTATCCAATAACAAAGATTGGAAAATATACATTAACTTACAATACTTTAGGTGGTACTACAATAGCAAGTCAAACCGTAGAAGCTGGAACAACAGTTACTGTAACATCTACAAAACCTATTAAAGCAGGAAATCAGTTTGCCAATAAATGGAACACTAAAGAAGATGGTACCGGAGATGAATATGTAGCCGGAGATAAAATAACATTAAATTCAAACATTACTCTTTATGCAGTATATACTTATAATTCTCCAATAATAAGTTGTTATCATACTCTTAATACACCATATTCATGGAGTGCTACCAGTGGCAGGACTAAGATTTGGGCAGAAGATGCTGATGGCGATTTAAGTACGATTTATTATAACAAATATTTTGAAGATCCAATAACGTCATTTAGTACTACATCAAGATCATTTACTATTAGCGATGCAAAATCATTTTGGATTCTTGCGTCCGCAGTTGATAAAAGTGGCCATAAATCCGTTCCTTGTGATGATTGTTTTAGTATTAAATTAGATGGAGAAGAAGAATTTTCAAGTGCAATGTGTGTAACAATGATAGATCAGCAAGCTCCATATACACCTATTCCTTATTTAACTAAAAATGAAGATGGTAGTTATGATCTTTCCGAATCTACAAACGTAGCAAGTGTCGAAACAGATTGTTGCTATTTCGATAGCAGTGTTAGAAAAATGCGTTGTCCTTTCGGTATGGACAGGAGAACAGATAAAGATCAATCTTGTACTTTTACAATTACAAAAAGGAATAAAAATGCTAATGCACAATTCCACTATAGTTTTTCAGCCGAAGATGGCACTTCTGGTCTTGGATTCTTTTACACTGGATGTAGTGGAACAGCCAAATATTATTATAAAGATTATAAAGCTAATGGAACTTATTGTTCAGGTACCTGTACTACAGGAACAACTGATAAATGTTCATGCAACAGCTATTCCACAAAAAAAGAAATATATGCCATAGATTCCGTCGGCAATAAATCAAGTACATTAACAATAAATTATGTATGGGATTAATATTAGATAAGTACTTTAATTTAAGTAGTAAGTATCGTAAAAATAGCAGAGTACAAAAACTGCTATTTTTATAGTATATGATTTTATTATAGTAAAAGAAGAAAAATGAAAGATAAACTTGTACATTTTATCAAGATATTGTATAATAATAGTAGAAAGGTAGGGAGAAATATGAAAGATAAAAAAACAAAAATATTAACACTTTTAACAATTATTTTGGTAATTGTAATAGTTGGAGTCATTATTGTTTTAATTGTCAATAAAAAAGATGATAGTAATAATAATAACAATAATAGTACTCCACCACCAGAAGTAGTCTTCAATCGTGATACAGTTTATGAATATGCTACTTTAATATATAATGATATAGATTATAAAATTACAATTGAAGAAAATGATGAAGATTTTATAGCAACAGTAAAAGATAACAATGATAATTATATCACTAAGCTTATTTTTAATAAAAAAGATAAGTCAGTAATAAAAGATTCTTCAGATAATGCTATGTCTGGTGGTGCAGGATATGATCCAAGTCTTGAAGAAAATGGTGGTGATGTAAATGAATAAAAAAGGTTTTACATTAGTTGAATTACTTGGAACAATTGTAATAATAGCCCTTGTAATCGGAGGAATTACTTTTGGTGTAATCAGTATAATAAAAGAAACCAAAAAACAAGGAAGTGGTATATCGACTTCGAGTATTGAAAAGACAGCTTCTATTTATGCTGAAGAGAAAAATAACGATGAAGATTATTGGAATAGAATTGATAATAGAAAAGGATATGAAGGAGAATACTTCTGTATTACAATTGGTGAACTCCAAAACAAAGGATTATTAGATAATGATATTAATTTTGAAAATATATCTGCTAATCTAGAAAATCCAATAAATAAAAGTACTTATGTAGGAATAAGAAAAGATTTAGCAACTCTTACTAAAAGTAATCCTATACTTTTAGACGAAGAAAGTATATGTGATGTAAAGACAGGTAATTGTTCCGAGAAAGCTATAATATATGGTGCTTGTACAGGTAATATTCTTAACGAAAAAGTTACCCAAAAACCTACAATTGGCGGAGGCAAATTCTATACCGATGAAATTACTAATATGACAATTACAGATGTAATAGGAGATGAAAACCTAGTAGTAGAAACTAGAACTTGTCTATATGGCAATACATCTAGTAGTATGAAAAAAGAAGGTATAATTACTACCAACGATAAAGGAGAAATGGTATGTAATTTACCTAATCAAGATAATACATTAGAAGATGAAAAAACATATTATGTAAAAGTATGTAATACCACTAAAGCCGGAAGTAGTAGTTGCTCTGATGTATATGAGCCAAAAACAACCAAAGTAAATGCTCCTAATATAAGTTTAATCAAAGCTGATATTAAAGTAAAAATTGATTATAATACTAATATAAATAATATAAAAGGAGAAGCAAAATATTATTTTACATCAAATAAAAATGCTACTAGTGATGTTTCAATAAAAGCATGTACAAATAATGATAAAAGTAAATGCACTGGAGCTGATACTACAAGTGTGGTAGCAGGCACTCTATACGAAACTACTAGTAAGGTTGTTAACTTAACATACAATACTAAAACTGATTCAGATAGTGAATCAAGTAAAGTATCAGCAACCATTTGTGATAAGAGTGGAAATTGTAATAATGGAAATAAAACTTTTGATATATATGAAACTATATTCAAAAAAGGAACTGCTGATAGTATTGATGGAAAAACCACTGATATATCTAAATTATGTATGGTAGATAAGAAAGGTGACAAATGTACTGTTAAATCTCCTAGTATAGTAAGAAGTGGTTATACTGTAGTAGGATGGAATACTAGTAGTAGTGCTACAACCTCAATATGGAATGCAAATACTAATAAAACAGATGTAATTAATAGTAAGACTTATTATCCAATAACAAAGATTGGAAAATATACATTAACTTACAATACTTTAGGTGGTACTACAATAGCAAGTCAAACCGTAGAAGCTGGAACAACAGTTACTGTAACATCTACAAAACCTATTAAAGCAGGAAATCAGTTTGCCAATAAATGGAACACTAAAGAAGATGGTACCGGAGATGAATATGTAGCCGGAGATAAAATAACATTAAATTCAAACATTACTCTTTATGCAGTATATACATATAATGTTCCAATAATAAGTTGTAATAATGTATATTCTGATGATAGATATGAACTTAGTGCTACTAACGGAAGAGTAAGAATTAAGGTTACAGATGCAGATGGAGATTTAGATGCTGTTTATTATAACAAAAGTTATTTTGATCCAATTACTTTTAAATCTACCAATGATACTATTTATGTAACTGATGCCAAAACAAATATGATTAGAATATATGCTATGGATAAGAGTGGACATATTTCTTCTAACCAAATGCCAGAATGGTCTACGCCTACAGGAGAAAATGGAATAGTAGAATGTAATACTAGGTTAGATTTAGCTCCTCCTAATACACCAATTGCTTATATTCTTAAGACTACTAATAATGAATTAGATTTGTCAGGAATGACCAACATTAAAGATATAGAAACAGATTGTTGTATAAAAAAAGGAACTAACACACCATATTGTACTGGCAATATAGATAGAAATGTTATTGAAGATCAATCTTGTACTATTACTGCTTATAGAAAAAATACTAGCTCATACTCTAAATTAAAATATAGATTCTGGGGTGAGGACTGGTTTGGCAAATATATTAAAGAAAATGATGGAGATATGTTTGAGGCTTTGAAAATAACAGCAGCAGGTGAAGAGGATTATTACTATTTAACTTCATATAATTCAAGTGGTAAAACTTGTACAAAAAAGTGTTATTATGGTAATGCTGACAATTGTACATGTATGAGCAATTCTGTAAAAGATGAAATATATCTTGTAGACAAAGTAGGACATAAATCTAAAACATTAACAGTAAATATTGTATGGAAATAATATAAAGAGAGTACTAGTTACTTTCTTTTTACTTACATTTATCTAAGTTAGAAAGCACTTCACCCTAAATATAATAGATATAATGAATATGAAAAAAAGGGAACATATCCCTTTATATATTAAGCAGCAATTCTAGTACCAATTATAATAACAAGTAATATAAATAACACTAATACAATAGCGGCACTATTACTATATCCATAGTTATTATATCCATATCCATAACTTGGATAAGAATAATTCATAGTATTATTGCATCCACAACTACCTGTATTATATCCTCCAGAATATCCACCATAATAATACATAAATATACCTCCTTTGTGATATCTAATATAGTTTACGTTAGGATTAATTTTTTGTTATTACATATACCTAATTTTTAAAATATTGTTGTATAATTATAGTAAATATGATATAGTATAGTTAGAAATAGGAGAGTGATAAAATGAATACTGATAAAAGACTACTACTTATATCTATAGTAGTAATATTAGGACTAATAGGCTGTAATATTTATTTACATTTAGAAAACGATAAATTACTTAAAGAGAATAATAATGCAAAAGAAGTAGAGTCTACTACTAATAAAGATAATAAAGAAACATATTACGACTGTTCTTTTACTAAAACATATAGAGTAGTAGATTTACTTGATAATTATATAGCAGAAGTACCAGAAATGTCTTATGTAGTATTAGACCAATTTTTAGTACATGGTGCTTATGCTCATAAAATAAGTAGTGAGCAAAAGAAAAATCTAGAAGTTAATAAATACTATGAGTTTACTTATTCTTTAAGAGGAATTACTAAAGATAAAATAAACGATATTGATGATGTATTAAAATATAATAGTTTTAATAATCTTATTAAAAGTGATAATAGTTTAAGGACCTTAGTAGAGATTAAAGAAACAGATAAAAGAGGATTAGAACAAATACAAGAAGATATATGTAAGGGAGTATAATAATAAAATATGTATATCGACTTGAAGAAGTCTATGGCACTCCTGATGAAAACGGACAAAGATATATTTATGAATATAGAGTATCCAAAGATACCAGCTTAATTACTAAAAAAGAAGTAATTGATATATTAAAATAGAATCATAAGATAAGTATTAATATTTTATCATATATTAGCATAGTTTTTACTAGGTGATTTACAATGAAAAAAATATTAATATTTATCTCTTTATTTATGTTTATTCCCATAGTAAGAGCAGAAACAGAAGACCTTGCACCAAATGCCAAGAGTGCTATTATGATAGAGGCTTCTACTGGCGAAATATTATTCCAAAAGAATAAAGATGAAAAGTTAGCCCCTGCTTCCATGACCAAGATGATGAGTATGCTTCTTATTATGGAAGAAATTGAAAGTGGCAACCTAAAATGGGATGAAGAAGTAACCGCTTCCGAGAGAGCATCAAGTATGGGAGGTAGTCAAATATTCCTAAAAGCAGGAGAAAAAATGACAGTAACAGATTTACTAAAAGGAGTAGCCATCGCCTCAGGAAATGATGCCGTAGTCGCACTAGCAGAGCGTATTTCAGGTAGTGAAGAAGCCTTTGTAAAAAGAATGAATACTAGAGGAAAAGACCTAGGACTAAAGAACACTAACTTTGTCAATGCTACAGGGCTTACCGCTGACAACCACTATTCTTCGGCATATGATATGAGTTTAATTGCCAAAGAACTAGTTAAACACGAAAAAGTACTAGAGTTTACTTCAACTTATGAAGACTACCTAAGAAAAGATACAAAGAGTCCTTTTTGGCTTGTCAATACAAATAGACTAGTAAGATTTAAAGAAGGCGTAGATGGACTTAAAACAGGCTTTACAAATGAGGCTGGATATTGTCTTACTGCTACTATGAAGAAAGATGGTATGAGACTTATTACTGTAGTTATGAAGGAAGAAAATACAAATAAAAGAAGTGCTGATACCACTAAAATGTTAGATTATGGTTTTAATGTATATATGGTCCAAACAATACTAGATGAAAAGACTACCATTGAAAAAAGAGAAGTAGAGTTAGGTAAAAAGTTAACTACTGAAATCATTCCTAAAGAAAACATTACTATTCTTAATAAAAAGAGTGATGAAATAAAGAATATTACTTACAAAACCAAAATAGGTAATATTACTGCTCCTGTTAAAAAAGGCGACATAGTAGGAAGTATTGATATACTAGAAGACAATAAAATTATTTCTACTATCTATGCTACAGTTAAAGAAGATATAGAAAAAGCAAGTATTATTACTATATATTTAAGAAATATAAAAGATATAATAAGTGGAAATCTAAGATTTTAGGTTTCTTCTTTTTAATCACTCTAAGCCTGTAGTCTTAGAGTGTTGCCATAAGCCTAAGGTCTTATGACAAAAATATTATATAATTGTAAAAATTGTTTATATATAGTATAATCAAATTAGAGGTAAGAATATGAATAAAGATTTAATAAAATTAAAAGAAATTATAAATAGTTCTAATAACATAGTATTTTTCGGTGGTGCTGGAGTATCCACTGATAGTGGATTAAAAGATTTTAGAGGAGAAAATGGATTATACAAAGAAAAATATGAAAAGAGTGCAGAATACTATTTAAGTATAGGATGTTTTTATAATAATCCTAAAGAGTTTTATAATTTCTATAAAAGAAATATGAATACTATAGGTATTAAACCTAATATAACTCATTATTATTTAACAAAGTTAGAAAAAGAAGGAAAATTAAAAGCAATAATTACCCAAAATATAGATGGTCTCCATCAAAAGGCTGGTAGTAAGAATGTTATTGAGATTCATGGTACAATAGAAAAAAATCACTGTATTAAATGTGGTAAAGAATATAATAGTCAGTATGTATTTAATAGTGATGATATACCAGTATGCAAGTGTGGTGGTATAATTAAACCAGATGTTGTATTATATGGTGAAATGCTCCCAGAATGTTTCGATTTAGCAATGTCTTATATTTATAATGCAGATACTTTAATAGTGGCTGGAACATCTTTAACAGTAGAGCCCGCTAGCGGACTAGTAAAACTATTTAAAGGTAAAAACCTAGTTATAATCAATAAAACTCCTACTGCATATGATAATCTTGCTACTTTAGTTATCCATGATAGTTTAAAGAATGTAATAGGGGAAATATCAAAATAAAGAATTACAAAACAAATATTTTATAGATTTAAACATATAATTTAAAATATTGCATATAATATTATTGCAAGTGAATTGCACATATATTGCACTTGACTTTTACTTTAAAATATAGTATTATTATTTACGAGGAGGGATATATTATGAATACTATATCTAATACAACTAATATGACTATCAGGATAGACAAAGATTTAAAAAATAGTGTAGATAGTTTGTTTAAAAAATTAGGAACAAATACTAATTCTGCTATTAATATGTTTTTAAGACAGTGTGATAGAGAACAAGGATTAGTGTTTACTCCTAGTATGGCTCCAGCACCTAGCAAAGAATTATTAGAATCTCTACAAGAAATAGAAAATTACAAGAATGGTAAAATCGAATTAGATAGTTATGATGATGTAAAATCTTTAAGAAGAGCCTTAACAGATGAATAATAAAAAATGTACTTTAATTTTATCTAATAATTTTAAAAGACAATATAAAAAATTGCAAAACAAGGTAAAGATTTAGATAAAATAGATGAAGTAATTGACAAATTAGCAAGATTGGAAACTCTAGAATCCAAATATAGAGATCATAACCTAATCAATGATAAATATTATAAAAACTGTAGAGAATGTCATATAGAGCCAGATTGGCTACTTGTATATCAATATGAGGATAATAAACTTAATCTTTTGTTAATCGCTACTGGCAGTCATAGTGAACTATTTAAATAAAATAGAATACTCTTTTTTATAAAGTGGGGCTACTGTCTCACTTTTAAAACTTTTTAATAGGGGGACTATTTTTATTTTTAGATTTATAAATATAGATGAACATCAAATTAAAAAATAAAGCACTGCAAAAAAAAGACAAAAGGATAATCTAATATTTAGGAGGAGATTTTTATGATAGAGAGAGTAGAATATTTAGAAAAAATCAAGAAATGGAAAGATAAAGATGTTATAAAAATTGTAACTGGTATAAAAAGATGTGGTAAATCTACTTTGTTTGATTTATATATAGAATATTTAAAGAGCATAGGTATAAAAGAAGACCATATTATATCTATTAATCTTGAATCACTAGATTATACTTTTAATAATTATAAAGAATTATATGACTATGTTATTAACTTAATTAAAGATAAAGAAAAATATTATGTATTTTTAGACGAAATCCAAAATCTTTCTGATTTTCAAAGAGTAGTAGATGCTTTATATATAAAGAAAAATATAGATGTCTACATAACAGGCTCAAATGCTGTTTTATTATCAGGAGAACTAGCCACATTAATCTCAGGTAGATATATAGAAATTAAAGTATTACCACTTTCATTCAAAGAATATAAAGATTATTATAATGTAGAAGGAGATGAAAAATTATATTTAAAATATATTAATAATAGTTCTTTTCCATATACATTAAAATTAGAAAATAGTGATGAAATAGATGAATATCTAGAAAGTATATATAATACTATAATAGTTAAGGATATAGCAGCAAGAAAAAAGATAACAGATATAGGAATGCTAAAAAGTGTTACTGAGTTTTTGTTCTCTAGTATAGGCTCTATTATGTCTGTTAAGAAAATAGCAGATACTTTAACATCAAATGGAAGAAATATATCAGTTCATACTGTAGAAAGTTATTTAGATTCATTAACCGAAAGTTATATATTCAATAAAGTATCAAGATATGACATAAAAGGAAAGCAACATCTAGAAACTAAAAATAAGTATTATGCCACTGATGTTACTATGAGATATGCTGTACTTGGTAGAAAAGATTTAGACGCTGGTCATATACTAGAAAATATTGTTTATCTAGAACTTATAAGAAGAGGATACAAAGTATATATAGGAAAAGTCGGAGAAAAAGAAATCGATTTTGTAGCAGTCAATAAAGAAGGCACAGTTTATTATCAAGTTGCATATACGACAAGAGATGAAAAAACTTTAGATAGAGAATTATCACCTTTAATGTCTATAAATGACCATTATCCTAAATATATTCTTACTATGGATATAGATCCCGAAGTAGACTATAACGGAATAAGAAAAATGAATGTTATAGACTGGCTTTTAAAAAAATAATAGAAGGTACTAGTTATCTTCTTTTTCCTATAGTACTATCCAGGTTAGAAAGCACTTCACGTATAATATAATTATGTGATTTTTTCACATATATTAGAAACTCTTTTCTTTT
>USIB01000026.1 GCA_900554615.1 uncultured Mycoplasmatota bacterium
CTCATTTTTTTATCAAAAAATACTTACACTATTCGAGTAAGTATGATATAATTAAGTAAAGATAAATTATTTTTATCTTTACTTAAAAATATGCTAGTACAGGTATTTTATGAATTAGAAAAGGAGGTAATTTATGTCAGAAGAAAGCAAATATTGTGAATTTTGTGGGAATAAGGTACATATTGATGCTGTAATGTGCCCAAATTGTGGAAGACAGCTTGAAGAATTAAAAACAGATAGAAATACAAATAATCCACAAGTTATTATTAATAATAGTAATACAGTTAATAATACAAGTTCCTATGGAAGAAAAGAATGTGATAAATGGACATCATTTTTATTATGCTTTTTCTTAGGATGGCTTGGTGCCCACAAATTCTATGAAGGCAAGACAGGATTAGGATTGTTGTATTTATTTACAGTTGGATTATTTGGCATCGGATGGATTATAGATATAATTATAATTCTATGTAAGCCAAATCCATATTATGTGTAGGGAGATGATATATAATGGAAAATACAAAATTTTGTAAGTTTTGTGGAGAAAAAATAGATAAAAGTTCAATGGTGTGTCCAAAATGTGGAAGACAGTTACAAACTTATAAGGAAAACAAAGAACAACCAAAAGAGGAACAACAAAAGAAAGTAGAAGATAAGACCAAAGTATATACCCAAACTTGGTTTATGTGGGTTATGCTGATAATTTTTCCTCCAATAGGAATATTTCTGATGTGGAAGTTCAATTTTGAACTAGAAAAGAAGACTAAAATAATTTTATCAATTGTATTTGGTTTATTATTTATATTATTACTTACTAGTAACACTAACGAAGCATCAGACAACAATGGTAAAATATATAACAGTGGCACTAATGTAAGTAATTCAAAAAAAGTAGAAATAATAGATTTCAGTTCAATGAATGAAATTGAAATACTATCATGGTGTAAAGAAAATAATTTAAATTGTAACATAAAAAGAGAATATTCCGATACAATACCAAAAGATGGATATATTAAACAAAGTTCCAGCGTTTCGGCTAAAGTACCAGAAAATAGTAAAGTAACAATTTCATTTTCATTAGGAAAAGAACCATCAGCAGAATACAAAAATGCACTTAAAAAGGCCCAAAGTTATGCAAAAACTTTGCATATGTCAAAGCGAGCTATTTATGATCAATTAACTTCAACATATGGAGAAAATTTTGAAAAAGACGCCGCGCAATATGCTATTGATAATATTGAATGGGATTGGGAAGCTAATGCATTAGCCAAAGCAAAGTCATATAGAGATACAATGAGTATGTCAAAAAATGCTATATATGAACAATTAATTTCAGAGTATGGTGAACAATTTACTGAAGAAGAAGCACAATATGCAATTGACCATTTGGACGAATAAAAAGCAAAGCCATTATCTAAATATAAATATAAATATAACCACTTGTACAAAAAAATACAAGTGGTTTTCAACATATAATAGTACATAATAATTAACTTATATATAATAAATATGGTTGATAAAAAATAATATAAACATATTGACATCTTTTGGTAATAGTGATATTATTTAAATATATGAATATATATTCATATATAATAAGGAGGAATAATATGATAGATAATGTAGATATAAATAAAATACAAAAAGAATTACTTGAAGAAGATACAATTATTGATATAGCAGAACTATTCAAAGTATTTGCAGATTCAACAAGAGTAAAAATAATAAATGTCTTATTAGAAAATAAATTATGTGTTAGCGATATAGCAACACTAGTTGGAGGAACACAATCCGCCATTTCACATCAACTAAGAATACTAAAATCAGCAAAATTAGTAAAATATACCAAAATAGGAAAAACAGTCTACTACGAACTAAGTGATGACCATGTAAAGAAATTATTTAATATTGGAAAGGAACATATAAATGAAATATAAATATAATATCAAAAATCTAGACTGTGCTAATTGTGCTAAAAGCATTGAAAATAAATTAAATGAAGATAAAAATATCAAAAAAGCCATTGTTAATTTTAATTCATCAACAGTAACTGTGGAAACAGACATAAAAGATGCTTTTACTTATATAAAAAAAATAGTAAGTGAAATAGAACCAGATGCTATTTTAAGTGAAGATAAAATAAAAGAAAATAAAAATATAGATATCTATAGAATAGTACTAGGAGGATTAATAGGATTACTTGGAATAGTACTAAAATTACCAAACTATTTAAGTACTATCTTAATAGTAGTAGCCTATATAATCCTAATATATAAAACACTATTAACTTCTATTAAACAATTAAGAAAGAAAGTAATAAATGAAAACTTCCTAGTAGCAATATCTGCTCTCGGTGCTTTTGTTCTAGGAGATTCCCATGAAGGATTAATGGTCCTATTCTTATATGATTTAGGAAAAGTATTAGAAAGCATGGCTGTAAATAAAAGTCGTAACTCAGTAGCCGAACTTATGGATATCAAAGAAGAAACATCAAATCTAAAAGAAAAGAATAAAATAATAGTAGTTCCAACAACCGAAATAAAAGTAGGTGACATAATCGTAGTCAAAGAAGGAGAAAGAGTACCCCTAGACGGAACCATAGTAAAAGGCTCTTCCATGTTAGATACAAGTGCTCTAACCGGAGAAGCACTTCCAATATCAGTAAATATTGGAGATAACATCTTATCAGGAAGCATAAATAAAGGAGGCCTACTAGAAGTAAAAGTAACATCAATCTATAAAGATTCAACAGTAAATAAAATACTAGAATTAGTAGAAACTGCTACCGAAAGAAAAACTAAAACTGAAAAAGTAGTATCAAAATACTCATCTAAATATACATTAGGAGTAATTATAATCGCCATTCTAACCGCAGTCTTATTACCACTATTTACAAATCTAACATATAGTGAAAGTATCTATAAAGGATTAACAATACTAGTAATATCTTGTCCATGTGCTATAGCCATATCAATACCACTATCATACTTTTCAGGTATTGGAGCATCATCTAGAGAAGGAATACTAGTAAAAGGAAGTAACTATCTAGATAGTATCAAAAATATCAAAGAAATAGCCTTTGATAAAACAGGAACTATCACAACAGGAGATTTCTATATATCAAAAATAAATATCCACAACAAAGAATATACTAAAGATAAAATAATGGAAATTTTTGCTAAAGGAGAATCCCTTTCAAATCATCCAATCGCCAAATCAGTATTAAAAAAATATAATAAAGAAGTATCTCATAAAGATATCAAAGACTTTAAAGAAGTATCAGGAAAAGGAATAGAGTTTACTTATAAAAAAGATAAAGTAAAAATAGGAAATCCTAAATATTGTGGTATCAAAGAAGAAAGTAGTAATATCTATCTAACAGTAAATGATAGTCTAGTCGCAGATATTGAAATAAAAGACGAAATAAAAAGTACTGCTAAAGAAACAATAAAAAAATTAAAAGATATGAATATAACAATTCATATGTTTACTGGAGATACCAAAGAAAAAGCCGAAGAAATATCTAAAGAACTAAATATCGAAGATGTAAATTATGGTATGTTACCAAATGATAAATATAACTATTTAGAAAAAATAATCAAAAACAAAAAAGAAGGAACAATCGTAGCCTTTGTTGGAGATGGTATCAATGATGCCCCAGTTCTAAAACTAGCAGATCTAGGTATTTCAATGGGCTCCCTAGGAACAGACTCTGCTATCGAAGCATCTGACATAGTAATAATGAATGATAATCTAGATAAAATAATAACAGCTATAAATATATCTAAGAAAACAGGAAAGATAATAAATCAAAATCTAATCTTTGCTATAGGTATAAAACTATTAGTACTAATATTAACTCTACTAGGAATATCAACAATGCTAGAAGCTGTCTTTGCTGATGTAGGTGTAACAGTATTATGTATTTTAAATACATTAAGATTATTAAAGAATAATAAATAACTATTTGACAGCAAAAACGAGCAAAACCATATACCATAAGGAATTGCTCGTTTTTTAATTGTTGTGATTTAATTAAAATAACTAGTTGTAATAAATAAAAAAATAATATATAATTATATTGTAAATAGGAGGACATATGAATATAGTAATAGCCATAATTTTTATATCCGTAATAGGAACACTTTTACATTTCATGTATGAATGGTCAGGACATAATAAAGTAGTATCCCTTTTTGCAGCAGTAAACGAAAGTACTTGGGAACATATCAAAATAGCCTTAACACCAACCTTTATATGGACATTATATGATGGAGCAGTATATGGCCTTAATCCCAATTACTTTGAAGCCAAAGCCTTAAGTATATTAGTAATAATAGTGCTAATACCATTACTATTTTATGCCTATCAATTAATAACCAAAAAAGCCATATTACCAATAGATATCACAATATTCTATTTAACTATTATTATAAGTAACCTAGTATTTAACTATGTAATAAATATGGAAGCATTACATTTCTTTTATGCATACATATCAGTATTAGTATTATTTATAATATTCGGTTCCTATATGGTATTAACCTTATTACCAATAAAAAGCTTCTTATTCAAAGACCCAATAACCAAAAGATATGGAATAAGAGGACATTCACATCATGAACACAAAGAACATAAAGAAAAATAATCAAAATATGTTTTAATAACATATTTTTTTTGGTATAATAATAATGGAAAGTTAGAAGTGAAAAAAATGAGAAATATATATGATTTAACAATAAAAGAATTAGAAGACTATTTCATATCAATAAATGAAAAGAAGTTTAGAGCAGTTCAAGTATATGAAGCTCTATATAAAAGAAGAGTAACATCATTTGATGATATGACCAATATAAGTAAAGAAGTAAGAGAAAAATTAAAACAAGATTTTTCTTTCTATAAAATAAAAATGTTAGTAAAACAGCAAGGCAAGAATGTCAATAAATATCTATTTGAATTAGAAGACGGAAACAAGATAGAATCCGTATTAATGTTTCACGATTACGGAACAAGTATCTGTGTATCATCTCAAGTAGGTTGCAATATGACTTGTGCCTTCTGCGAAAGTGGAAGATTAAAAAAAGTAAGAAATCTATTAGCCTATGAAATAGTAGAACAAATCCTCCAAATAGAAGAAGAAATAAATAAAAGAATAACTCATGTTGTCGTTATGGGAATAGGAGAACCTTTTGATAACTATGATAATGTTTTAAGATTTGTTAAAATAATAAATTGTGGTAAAGGAATCGATATTGGTTCAAGACATATAACCATATCAACATGTGGAGTAATCCCTGGCATAAAGAAGTTTATGAATGAAGAAGGACAAGTAAACCTAGCCATAAGTTTGCATGCCCCTAATAACACCCTTAGAAGTAGAATAATGCCTATCAATAAAGCATATCCTTTAAATGAATTAATGGAAACAATAAAAGAATATATAAATAAGACAAATCGTAGAGTAACCTTTGAATATATAATGCTTGATAATGTAAATGATAGTGAAGAAAATGCTAAAGAATTAGCCTTATTATTAAAAGGAATAAATTGTTATGTTAATCTAATACCATATAATGAAACAGAAAATATTGAATTTAAACGAACAAAAGAGTGGAAAATTATGAAGTTTTATGATATACTAAAGAAAAATAAGATAAATGTAACAATAAGAAAAGAATTTGGAGGCTCTGTTGATGCTGCATGTGGTCAACTAAGAGCTAATAATTAAGAGGAAGTGAAATAATGCAAACATTTTATATGACAGATGCCGGAAAAGTAAGAACACATAATGAAGATAGTGTAATAATAGTTAGTAATAAAAATAATGAATTCATTCTAGCAGTAGCAGATGGAATGGGTGGACATAAAGCTGGAGAAATAGCTTCAAATATAGCAATAGAACATATTGTTCAAAGTTTCGAAAGCATGGAAACAATAGGAAAGAAAGAAGAAGGAATAGATTGGTTAAGAAAAATAGTAAAAGAAATAAATGAAAAAATATTTGAATATACCTCTATTCATCCAGAAAGTAAAGGAATGGGAACAACCCTAGTAATAGCAGTAAAAACAGATGACTATATCCTTTATGGAAATATAGGAGATTCATCAGGATATGTAGTAAAAAATGAAAAACTACATAAAGTAACTAAAGATCATACTCTAGTAAACCTATTAGTATCAACAGGAGAACTAACTCCTGAACAAGCAAAGTTCCATCCTAGAAAGAACTTGCTTACAAGGGCACTAGGAGCCAATGATCCAATCGAAATAGATATCTTTGATGTTGATAATACCATAAATGGCTTATTCTTATGTAGTGATGGATTAACCAACATGGTAACAGATGAACAAATAGAAAAAGTATTAAATAGTAAGTCATCAATCGAAGAACAAGTAGAAAAATTAATAAAAAAGAGTAATATAAGAGGGGGAACAGATAACATTTCAATAGCATATCTGAAAAAGGAAAGTGGTGATAAGTAATGCTAACTAAAGGTCAAAAAATAAATGATCGTTATGAAATAATAAAAACCATCGGTGAAGGAGGAATGGCAAATGTCTATTTAGCAGAAGATACCATTCTTGAAAGAAAAGTAGCCATAAAAGTTTTAAGAGGAGACCTTTCAAATGATGAAAAGTTTATTCGTCGTTTCAAAAGAGAAGCCCTATCAGTATCAAATCTATCACATCCAAACATTGTTGAAGTATATGATGTTGGAGAAGAAGATGGAAACTATTATATTGTAATGGAATATATTGAAGGAAAAACATTAAAGCAATTACTTCAAAAAAGAGGAGCTTTAACCCTAACAGAAGTAATAGACATAATGAGTCAGTTAACAGATGGATTAGCCCATGCTCATGAAGCTTATATAATTCATAGAGATATAAAACCACAAAATATAATGATTGAAGATAATGGTCGTATCAAAATAACTGACTTTGGAATAGCAATGGCTTTAAATTCAACTCAATTAACTCAAACAAACTCAGTAATGGGTTCAGTCCACTATTTACCACCAGAGCAGGCTAATGGCAAAGGCTCAACAGTAAAAAGTGATATATATTCATTAGGAATATTAATGTATGAGTTATTAACAGGCTCTGTACCATTTAAAGGAGATACTGCTGTCGAAATAGCATTAAAACATATGAAAGAAAAAATGCCAAGTGTTAGAAAGCAAAATCCTACAATACCACAGTCAGTAGAAAATATAATATTAAAAGCAACTGCCAAAAATCCTAAAAACAGATATGATTCGGTAAGAGAGATGTATAACGATTTACAAACTGCTTTAGAAAGAGACAACGAAAAAAGATTAGTATATGAGTATCCTGAAAATGATCTAGAAGAGACAAAAGTAATAGCCTCTTTACCAAAGGAGCCAAAAAAATCAGTTGTAGATAAACCACTTGATAAAGAAGAAGATACAGATAATGATAGTTCCGTACTAAACGAAAAAGATGAAAAAAACAAATTACCAATTATTCTAGCAGGAGTTCTTCTAGTAATATTAATAGCCTTAGCACTGGTATATCTACTAATTAGTAATCATGATGTTAAAGAAGTAAAAGTACCAGATGTAGCAGGTCTTACACTTGAAGAGGCCATAAAAGAAGTAGAAAAGAAAGGCCTAAAGTATACAACAAAAGATGAAGAAAATGCTGATGTTGAAGAAGGGATAGTAATAAGAACGGAGCCAAAAGCAGGCTCAACAAAAACCAAAGGAAGCACTATTACAATAGTAGAATCTTCTGGTAAAGAATATTTATTGCTTGAAGACTACACAGGAAAAAATTACTATGAAATAAAAGCAAAATTAGAACTAAAAGGTATTAAAGTAGAAATGAAAACCAAACAAGTAGAAAATACATCAGAATATAAAGATAAAGAAGAACAAATAATAGACCAAGAACCAAAATTCGATAAAGAAAAAGAAACAAAACTATATGCAAAAGATACAGTAACATTGTATATTCCAGAAGTAGATGTTTATCCAGATATGGTAAAAGAAAAATGGACATTATCTAAAGCACAAGATTTTGCCAGTGAAAATAATATAACATTAGATATAACATATAAAGAAACAACAGATGTAGAAGAAAATATAATATTATCACAAAGTAGAGAGCCAGGAGACCCAATTTATGATGGTTACACACTAAAAATTACTGTATCCAAAAAGCCTGAAGATAAGACAGAGCCAACAGACCCATTATTGCCAAGTGATGATAAAAAAGAAAATAAGACAGAATAGGAAAAAATATGGAAGGTATAATAATAAAAAACGAAAGTAATAATTACACAGTAAGAACAAACAAAGGAATAAATATATGTAAACCAAGGGGAAAGTTCAGATTAGATAAAATAACCCCTCTAGTAGGAGACAAAGTAGTAATAGACGATATAAATAATTATTTACTAGAGATAAAACCAAGAAAAAACTCTCTAATCAGACCACAAATAGCAAATGTAGACATAGCCATAATTGTAACATCAGTAAAAGAGCCAAACTTTGATAGCAATTTATTAGATAAATTATTAACAATAATATCTTATAATAATATAACCCCAATAATATGTTTAACAAAAACAGACTTATTAAATAAAGAGGAAGAAAAAAATATTAAAGAAATATTGGATTACTATCAAAATATTGGTTATACTGTAGTAACAAATAATGATATTAAAGAAATAAAAAAGTTAATAGCAGGTAAAATAGTTGTCTTTGCTGGTCAATCAGGCGCGGGCAAATCATCTCTTCTAAATAAGTTAGATAGAAACCTAAATCTTGAAACAAATGAAATATCTAAAGCCTTAGGTCGTGGAAAACATACTACAAGATGCACAACATTATATGATATAGATTCATCTTTAGTAGCGGACACTCCTGGTTTCTCGTCAGTAGACTTTCGTGGAATGACAAAGATTGATATCAGAGATAATATGAAAGACATGTTTGATAATTTGCATAATTGTAAGTACAAGGATTGTATGCACATTAAAGAGGACGATTGTGAAGTAAAAAGATTAGTAGAACAAAATAAAATATTATCATCTAGATATAACAATTATAAATCTTTTATAGGAGGACAAAAATGAAAATATCAGTATCAATACTAAATGCAAAAGACAAAAAAGAAACAATAAAAATACTAAATAATACTGATATATCATACTTTCATATAGATGTAATGGACGGACACTTTGTATCTCAAACTTCTATACCAGTAGAAGAAACTATAGAATTATCAAGAGTATCAGAGAAAAAGTTAGATATCCATTTAATGCACAGTAGTCCTCTAACTTATATCGAAAAAATAAAAGACATAAAAAATATTGAATATATAACAATCCATCTAGAAATAGAAGAAAATATTCAAAATACATTAAATAAAATAAGAGAGTATGGTTTTAAAAGTGGTATTTCAATAAAACCAAATACCGATATAAATAAGTTAATACCATACCTAAATGATATAGATTTAATATTAATAATGACAGTAGAGCCAGGACTAGGAGGACAACCATTTCTAGAAAATAGTCCAAACAGAATAAAAAAAATAAAAGAATTAGTTAAAGATAGAAATATTTTACTAGAAGTAGATGGTGGCATAAACAATAAAACCATAAGTCTAGTAAAAGATTCAGACATCGCAGTCGTTGGCTCATACATAACAACAAGTGACAATATGATAGAAAAAGTAAAAACATTAGTATAAATATAACTCCTCTCTTTATAATAAATAAAGAAAGGAGTTTTAAATATGAATAATGAAAACAAAACCGAGCCAATTAAAGAAGTACTAGAAGAAGAATACAGATTAGGTAAAGAATACTATAACAAACTATTAAAGGAAATACCAGAAGAGAAAGAAAAGTATGACTAGAAACAGCCATACTTTTTAAATAAATACTAGTAATTCAACTTTTGTTATGATATAATAAAGGTAGGAAGGTGAGTAAAGAGTGAAAGAAGATAAAAAGAAGAACACTATAATCGTAATATTAATAACAATTATAGTTGTTTTATCAGGAGTCATTATATTACTTTTAACAGGAATAATAAAATTAAATAATGAAAATAATAAATTAGACAGTGAAAACAACATAACAGAAAATGATAATGCCAAAGATAATTGGATTAATAAATTATTATCATATAATATATCAGAAATAAAATTACATAGAATGAGAAGTAAAGATTTAGGAGACTCCCAAGATATAAATAAAGAAATATCTCTAACCAAAGAACAACTTAAGCAAATACTGGATAAAGTAAATACAAACAAATTAGTAAAAACATATAGTTTAGGAAGAGGGGGACCAGATAGAGAGCACCTAACTGTATCTTATCAAGTAAATAATCAAAATTATACTTTTCAAATATATTATAGTTCAATATCTTTAGACTTTGCAAACGAAGAACTAATAGATATCTTTAATAACAATAATTACGAAGAGAAAGGTACAGAATATAAAAATCAAGAAGGCCCTTTCTACTATTATGCAATTGAAGGAAATGTCGAAAAAATATTTGATGAATATTTTAAATAGAATGACTAACATCTAGTCTTCTTTTTATTTATCAACAAATTCTGTTGACAAACAAAAAAATGGATATAAATCCATTTCATTAAGCAGCTTTCTCATTATTCTTTTTCATAGCTCTAGCTTCTCTAACACTAGTCTTAATCTTGTTACCGTCTTTATCAACAACAGTAGTAAAATTAACCTTTTGAGTACCTTTAGTTATTTTTAAACAGTTAGGTCTATTATTTACAGATCTAGTTTTTTTAGTTGTTACTTTCTTCATCGTATTCCCTCCTCATCAGTTCGTAATTAACTTTACCATAAAAAAGCCATTTAGTCAATAATTATTTACAATTTTACTATTTCTTGCTATCGTTTTTAATAAATTCTCTTAAAATCTTTGTAATAGCCCTTTTCTCAATCCTAGAAACATAACTCCTAGATATACCCAGGCTTTTAGCAATTTCCTTTTGCGTAATCTCATCATTATTATTAAGACCATATCTTTTAGTTAAAACATCTCTTTCTCTAGGAGTAAGAATATTCATATACTCTTTCAATAATTTAATATTGTCATTCTTATATATTTCTTCATTAAAATCAGGATCTTCAGTCTTAAGAACATCAAGAATAGTAACCTCATTACCTTCTTTATCGTAACTAATACCATCATAAATACTAACATTTTTAGAATTCTTCTTATCAGCCCTGAAATGCATAAGAATTTCGTTCTCCGCACACTTAGCGATATAAGTAGTAAGCCTTACGTTCTTATCAGGAGAAAAACTATCAATCCCCTTAATAAGACCCACCGTTCCTATTCCTATAAGGTCATCAACATCATTATAAGTAGATTCAAATTTTTTAACAATATGAGCAACTAACCTAAGATTATGTTCAATAAGTTTACTTCTAGCCTCCTTGTCACCATTAACCATCCTATTAATATACATCTCCTCTTCCTCCTTAGATAAAGGGTCAGGGAAAACATTATTAGAATAAGCACCAGTAAAAAAAGTAAGATTACCAATCAAAATATTAAACAAATTAAATAACATCATTAATCCTCCTAATAAAACTTATGCAAAATAAAAAATAGTAAGATTACAAACTATCTTTCAATAATAAAAAAAATATAGTATAATATGTATAGAGAGGTGAATAATATATGAATTACTTTTATCCAGATGTCTATCAGAAAAGCATTTATACCATAAACTATGACAAACTAAAAGAAAACGGAATAAAATGTCTACTATTTGATTTAGATAACACATGTGTCCCATATGTAGATAAAAAACCAACCAAAAAACTAAAAAGTCACTTTGATAAATTAAAAGAAGATGGATTTATAGTAGTAATATTTTCCAATTCACCAAGAGAAAGATTAGAGCCCTTTAAAAAATATCTAAATGTCGATTGTTGCCCATCAGCAAAAAAGCCAAGAAAAGCAAAGTTCCTAAAAATACTAAAAACCTATAAATTAAACTTATCAGAAGTAGCCATAGTAGGAGACCAACTAGTAACAGACATATATGGAGGAAATAGAGTAGGAATAACAACCATATTAGTAAATCCAATGTCAGATATAGACATGCCATTTACCAAAATACATAGATATATAGAAAGAAAAGAAATAAAAAAAATGAATAAGCAAGGAATATTCAAAGTAGGAGATTATTATGATTAAAAAATGCACAGGATGTGGAGTAGAGTTACAAACAGAGAATAAAGAAAAAGAAGGTTTTGTAGAAGACATAAATAACAACTTATGTACTAGATGTTTCAAATTAAAAAATTATGGAGAATATAAAGAAGTTTCCCTAGATAATGAAGACTTCACCAAAATACTAAAAGAGATACCAAAAGATTCATTAGTAGTTTATCTAACATCATTACTAAATATAAACTTAGACTATCTAGAAAATCTAAATAATGTAATACTAGTATTAACAAAAAAAGACCTACTACCAAAATCCGTCCAAGATTATAAATTAATAAACTATATCAAAAACATAACAAATAACTATTTAGATATTGAAATAATAAGCACAATAAAAAATTACAATTTAGACAATCTCCTAAACAAAATAAAAAAATATAATACTACCAAAAAAGAAGTATATTTTGTAGGAATGACAAACTCAGGAAAATCAACACTAATAAACAAAATAATAAAAAACTATACCGACAAAGAAATAGAAGTAACAACAAGCATTTACCCATCAACAACATTAGATAAAGTAGAAATAGAACTAGGAGACATAAAAATAATAGATACACCAGGGTTACTAAATAGAGGAAGCATTCTAAAAAATATCACGCTAAAAGAAATAAAAAAAATAACCCCAAAGAAAGAAATAAAGCCAAGAAGTTATCAGTTAAAAGGGAAAGGATCACTTTTAATCGAAGACTACATAAGACTAGATTATTATACAGATAACAATATAACCCTTTATATAGCAAATAATCTAAACATAACCAAAATGACTCAAAATAATCCTAAACTAAAAGAAAGCAAAAAAATAACATTTAATCTAGAAGAAGGAAGAGACATCGTAGTAGAAGATCTTTGTTTTATCAAGTTCACTAAGAAAGGAAAAGTAGATATATATACAAAGTATGATGTAAATATCTATGAAAGAAAAAATCTAATATAAAGGGAGTAAGAAGTATGAAGAAGATAGAAAAAAGCAAAGAAAAAACACCACCATCGTCAGCAGAACTTCTATCATTCAAAAGAATGTTCATAATATTCATAATATTTAGTTTCCTAGGCTGTCTCTATGAAGACCTATTATTCATGACTAAAAACTATATAAATTATGGAATATTAGATTATACAACAAAAAGAGGATTATTATATTTAGAATTATCACCAATATATGGTTGGGGTGCCTGCATAATGATATATATTCTAGGGAGAAAGCCCCGTCAAAAAATAGAATATTTCTATATTGGCTCTCTAATAGGAGGCACTTTCGAATACATAATAAGTTTTCTTCAAGAAACATTTACAGGAACAACATCATGGGATTATTCAACATATTTCTTAAATATAAATGGAAGAACAACAATACCATATATGTTATTTTGGGGACTACTATGCTACATACTAATGGTAAAAATATATCCTTTTATAACAAGAAAACTAGAAAAAGTACCACAAAAATTAGGAAATACAATATATCACATCCTTTTAGTAGTAGTAACAATAGATATTATTATATCATTTTCTGCTTGTATAAGAATGGGTTTGCGACATGAAGGATATAGTCCATTGACAAAATATGGAGAGATATTAGATAAAGTATATAATGATGAAAGAATGAAAAAAAGTTATACAAATATGGTGATAAAATAATGGAAAAAATAAGTTTAATAATAATAGTACTTTCTATACTAATGCTAATATATAGTTATTTAGTGACAATAAAAAATAACAATTATCCCAAGAAAGTAAAGACTACAAAAAAGAATGCAATATTAATACCAGCAAGAGATGAATCAAAAGTAATAGAAGCTCTTCTCATAAGTATAGAAAATCAAACCAAAAAAATAAATCCCGAAGATATTTATGTAATAGTAGAGTCTTCAAAAGATAGAACAGTAAAAATTGTAAAAAAACACAAAATGAATATAATATATCGAAAAGATTTAACAAAGCAAAGAAAAGGTTATGCACTAGATGATGCAATAAAAGAAATAATAATAAATAAAAAACACTATGATGCCTATTTCATATTTGATGCTGATAACATATTAGAAGAAAACTATATAGAAGAAATGCAAAAGAGTATAGACAAAGGATATGATATAGGAATAAGTTATAGGAATACCAAAAATAGTTCATCCTTAGTAGCGGCCTCATCTGCACTAACATTTTCGATGATAAATACATTAGGAAATACATTAAAGAACAAATACACAAACAACTTAACAATATCAGGAACAGGATACTACATAAAAGGACATCTAGTAGAAGAATGGGGAGGGTTCCCTTTTCATACCTTAACTGAAGATTATGAATTAACATTATATAGCACACTAAATAATATAACAACAACATATAATGAAAAAGCCATATTTTATGATGAACAGCCGGATGATTTCAAAGTTTCCATAACTCAAAGAACAAGATGGGTAAAAGGATACTTTGAAGCAAGAAAAAAATATATCAAAAAAATAAGAAAAAGCCTAACAAAGAAAGACAAAAACTATGGTTCAAAAGTAAATGCCATAATAGGAGTAAAACCATATATTTACCTTTTAATAGGAGTAATATTATTAATATTCTCATCATTAACATTTGATATAAAAACATTAATAAAAATATTAGTAATAGTCTTTCTAACCATATATTTAGAATTAGTATTAGTAAGTTATGTAATAGTAAAAAAAGAAGATAACAAGCTAAAAATAAAAGTTTCTAAAACAAAACTAATACTATATAATCCAATATTTTTACTAAGTTACATAATATGTTTGATAAAAGCCATAACAACAAAAGATTTAAAATGGGAAGTAGTAGAACATGATAAAGAACTAGTAAGAGAAGAATAAAAAATATTTTCAGTTAATCACTCTAAGCCTAACATCTTAGAGTGCTATTGCTAGCCTATAAAAATAGTCTATCAATAGAGTATCAACCATACATATCATATATAAGCAAAAATATATACTAATTGAAGAAAATACCAACTTTTAATATAGAAAAATATCTATAAACAAAAAAATAAAAAAACAAGATTTCTATTTACATTTTGCACTTTTTATATTATAATTTATTTATAATAAGGAGGGGCACAATATGAATTATTTTACAAAAGAAGAGTTAGAAGATATAGCAGGAGCATTATTAGAAAATCCTAGTTATGATACATTAAGAGAATTAGATATAAAATATAATGGTGAAGAAGAGGAAGTATTTGAAAACGAAGAAGAACATAGTGAATTACCAGAAGAAAATAACGAAGTAGATGAAGTAGAAAAGCCAGTAGAACAAGAGACACCTGCACCTACTGTAGAACTACCAAATTATACTATGCCAAATACAATGCCATCGACAACTCCACTAGGAGGACCGATGAATATTCCACCATTTGGATTAGAAAATCAAAATGTAGAGATGCCAGCTCAAAATATAAATCCAGTACCACCAGTTACACCAACAGAGCCACAAGTTCAAGCATCACCAGTGCAAGCACCAGTAGTACCTGAAGCACCAAAAGAAGAGCAAACAGGATTTCCAGAGTTCAAAATACATAGTCCAGAGGCTTTAACAAATCAGTTTACAATGGGACAACCAAACAATAATCAACCTCTAGGAATGCCGACCAATATAAACCAGGCATTAAATAACGGATTCGCTCCAAACCCAGCACCAAATAATATAATGGGTACGACAGATAACTTTAATTTAAACATAAATCAAAGTGAAACAACTAGTGGACCTCAAATGGCTAACCAACCAAATCCATTTGCCAATGGTGGTCCACAAATAATAAATGGAATGCCACCAGTAAATAATCAAGTAAATAATAATGGACAGGCATACAATCCAAATATGCAAACAGGCCCATCAATGTTTGGCCAAATAATGCAAGGTAATCAATAAACAGCAACTTTGCTGTTTTTTTCTTCACATATAATAGACAAAATAATACATATATGATAAACTATATGTGTCATTAATTTATAAAGAAAAATAAATATTTTAAAAGGAAGTGCCAAAATGAATACCAAAACAATAAATGTCCAAGTATTAGCCTTACTAGGAGACGCAGTCCTATCTTTATATATAAGAGAAGAACTACTAAAACAAGGAATAAATAATGCCAATAAATTACAAGATATGTCAATAAAATATGTATCAGCTAAAGGAGAGGTAACCATACTAAATAAACTAATTGAAGACAATCTCCTAACTGAAGAAGAATTAGATATCATAAAAAGAGGTAGAAACAACAAAAAAGAAAATCATCCTAAAAATACTGATATCATAACCTACAAATTATCTACTGGATTCGAAGCCTTGCTAGGAGACCTATATCTAAATGATAAAGAAAGATTAAAAGAAATATTAAAAAAAATAGAGGTGAAATAATGCAAATATATGGTAAAAACGTAGCTAAAGAAAAATTACAAACAAAAGATAAGATAAAAAAAATATATTTAAGTAATAGATTTAATGATAAGGAAATATTAAATTTAATATCAAAAAGAAATATTGAGCCAATAATACTTGATATAAAAAAGCTAGATAAGATGTGCAAAGGATTACACCAAGGAATAATTCTTGAAGTAGAAGATGTAAAGACATATACTCTAGAAGAAGTATTACCAACAATAAAAAGCCAATATCCATTAATAGTGATGTTAGATCATATCGAAGATCCTCATAACTTTGGAGCCATCATTAGATCATGTGAAGCTTTTGGCGTTGATGCTATCATCATACCAACTGATCGATCAGTAGGAATAACATCAGTAGTAGTAAATAAGTGCATTTCTCTACCTAACTTATTATGGTCACGAAGTTTAGCTTCTTCTCTAGCCTTTACAAATTCTTCAAGGTCACTAGCCTTAGTATAAGCTGTTGCATAAACACGAGCAAGCATCTTATTCTTTTCGCTACCTCTCCAATAAGCACCAGAAACATGTTCTAACTTAATAGCCTTTACTTTTCCTGTAGACATCAAATGAGGTCCAGCA
>USIB01000027.1 GCA_900554615.1 uncultured Mycoplasmatota bacterium
GAATAATAACAGTTAATGTTTCTATTACAAATACTCCTCCTATTACCGCTAGTGATAATTCATGCGATGTTAAAATAGCTATCGTAGCCATTGTAGCACCAAGGGTTAAACTACCAGTATCACCCATAAATACTTTAGCAGGATTTGAATTATATACCAGAAAGCCCATAATACTTCCCATTAGTATAAAACAAAAGATACCCATATCGCTATTACCTTCAATCCACCAACTGCCCATAGCAATTAAACCGAAAGCTAAGAAAGCAATTGCAGATAACCCTCCTGCTAAACCATCTAATCCATCAGTTAAGTTAACAGCATTAGAAGAGCCTACTAATAAGAATAAGATGAATACTCCATAGAACCAACCTAAGTTCCAATCAATACCTAAAGCTGATATTCTTAAATAAGAATCTCCCGCTGTATATTGTCTAAATAATACATAGAATACTAAAGCTACTATTAACTGAAGTAATATCTTTTGAAATTGTGTAAGTCCTTTATTTGTCTTTCTTCTTAAACTTATAAAGTCATCTAAGAATCCTATTAATCCATATGATAAGAATACAAATAATACTATAACTAAGTTTACTGAATATTCTATCTTACCCGTTAATAATAGAAATAATGTTATAGCAAATGTAGGAATTATAAAGATTAATCCTCCCATAGTAGGTGTTCCTGCTTTATTTCTATGAGCTTCTACATATATATTGATATTTTGTCCTGCTTTTAATTTTTTTAAAAATGGTATAATGATTAATCCGAATATTGTAGCTCCTATAAAACCTAACATCAAGGCAAATAATGATTTAGTTAATGTTAACATTATCCCACTCCTTTTCTAGATATATTATATCATATTTAATATTAAATAAATATATCTTTTACTTTACTTTACATTGTTTTTGTAAAGTATTATTTTTTATATAATCTTCTTGCTCCCGCTATTTGTTTTGGGGATAATGTATCAAGATAATTGATTGGATTTTCATTAGGTGATGATATTACTATTCTTTCAAAGCATTCTATTAATTCTTTATCTACTCCTATATCATCTAAATAATTTATAAAGCGATAAAACTCTTCTATACTAAGTTTGTCTACTCTTCCATCATATAAATAATTTAGTATCATTATTATATAACAATATATATCGGTGTCTTCTGTTATTTTATAATCTGCTACTCGGTCTGGTTCATCTAATTTTTGGTATTTTATTTCGTTATATTTTAATATTGATGTAGTTGTTAAATATCTTCCTGGGAATGATTTATTGTCCGCTATTTTACAACTATTTAAATCTGCTACAAATATTTCTTGTTTTTCTATATCTACTAAAAAGTTATCTTCATGAATATCTCCTATATAGAAATCTTTTAGTTCTGTATATTTTCTGATATTTTTCATTTGTTCTAATATTCTACCAATAATTTTTAAATAGTTTATTTTTTCTTCATAAGTTATTTTAGGCTCTTTTAATACTACACTTAGATTTATTCCTTTGATATATTTCATTGTGAAGGCTTCTATTTGTTTATTTATTGATACTAATGAGTCTGGTATAATGAAATTACTTGGTATGTTATTTTTGTTGGAATTAAGTGCTTCTATTGTTTATAATTTATTGGCAAAAATTATTCCATTTGTTAAGTATAGTTTTTTTAATATTTTTTCTTTTCCATAATAGTGATATTTATATAATTCACACTCTGTACTTGTTACATCTTTAGGTAAAACTAGCGGCTCTAAACTATTTAGTTTGGTTTTTGACATATTTATTATTTGCATAACAACATCCCCTTCAATTTGCCGCCTATTATAGCACAGATGTTCTAAAAATGCAAATATCATCTTATTTTATCCTAGATATAATCTTATACTTGAGTATTCTGGTAGTCTTGTTCCTCCACTTGGGGACTGATTTATGATTGTATTTCCACTACCACTATATTCTATAGTGAAGTTTTTTAATTTTGATGAGGCTTCTTTTTTGGTTAAACCTATTACATTTTCTACTTCGTAGTATTTTTGGTCATACCACTGATACTTTTTTTCTGTTCCTCCTTCTTGTTTTGGTATATCTAAGGCTACGATGGCGTCCTCTAAGATATTTTTTACTATTGGTGCTGATACTGTTCCTCCATACTGGGTTACTCCTTTTGGGTTGTCTATTGCTAGGTAGACTACTACCTTGGGTTCATTTGCTGGCAGAAATCCTATGAATGATACGATATAGTTTCCATGCATATATACTCCATTGTTTACTTTTTGGGCTGTTCCTGTTTTTCCTCCTACTCGGTATCCATCTATGTAGGCATTTCTTCCTGTTCCTAGTGATACTACTGACTCTAATGTCATTCTTACTTTTTCACTTGTTTCTTTGGTTACTATGTTTTCTCTTGTCTTGACTGGCTCTACTTCTTTGATTATTTGGCCTGTTTCGTGTTCGGTTATTCTCTTTACGATGTATGGCTTATATAATGTACCTCCATTAATTGCTGCGGAGACTGCTGCTACCTGTTGAAGGGCTGTTACACTTACTCCTTGACCAAAGGCGGTTGTTGCTAGTTCAACTGGTCCTACTTTATCTAAATTGAATAGTATACCAGAACTCTCACCATTTAAATCTATTCCTGTTTTTTTCCCATAACCAAACTTATATATGTAATCGAATAGTGTTTCTTTTCCTAGTCTTCTTCCTAGTTCAACGAATCCTGGGTTACAGGAGTTTTGGACTACTTCTAAGAATGTTTGGGAGCCATGTCCTCCTGCTTTCCAGCATTTTATTCTAGCACCATCTACATTTACTGATCCTCCATCATAGAAGGTATCTTTTAGTAAATCTACTTTTCCTTCGTTTACAGCGGTGCTTACTGTTAATATTTTGAATGTACTTCCTGGCTCATAACTTGCCCATATTGCCATATTTCTATTTATTGTTTCTGTACTATAATCTTTATAGTTATTGGGGTTGAAGTTTGGCCTAGAACTCATTCCTAGTATTTCTCCTGTATTGGGGTCCATTGCTATAGCCCAAGCCCCTTCAGGATTATATTTTGTTACGATATTGTCTAGTTCCCTTTCAATTGATGATTGAATTTTATAATTTACTGTTAGATATATGTCTAGACCATCTTCTGGCTCTACATATATGGAGTTTCTTTTTAGACTGTTTCCTTTGGCATCGGAAAAATATTGTATACTTCCATATTCTCCTGCTAGTACTTTATCGTATTCTAATTCTAGTCCACTTAGTCCTTGATTATCTATTCCAACATAACCTAGTACATGTGATAGCATTTCGTTATGTGGATAATTTCTTTTTGATTCTTTTAGTAGATATACTCCATCAAAATGCATACTATTTATTTGGTCTGCTACTTCGTAGGAGAGTCTTCTACCTTCAGGATGTACTCTTTCCATCATTGTCTTTTTATATAAATGGGCTTCAATATCTTCTTTTGATACATTTAGGATACTACTTATTTTTTCTGCTACTAAGGCTTTATCTTTTATTTGATTTGGTATGAATACTAGTGATGTTGTAGTTACATTTCCTGCTAATAACTCTTTATCTATGGTATATATTTTTCCTCTATCTGCTTCTATTGGGAGATTTCTACTCCAAAGGTTATTGGCTAATGTATTTAGTTTTTTGTAGTCTATTACTTCTATATAGAATACTTTGGCTATTATTATAATGAAGACTATAATTATTATTATTAATACTATTTTTATTCTTTTATGTATGTTCTTATTAAACAATGATATCACCCTAATTAAGTGTATTCTTATCTTTTTTATTTGATTACTAAAATGTTATATTTTTTGGCTTTTATATGATAGATGTTTCTGTTATTGACATTTACAGGAAAATAGCAATGTACAAAAAGAGGAATATTACAATTTTAATAAGAATTTTTCTATTTCTATTTTAGAAAATAAATCTGTTATTTTATCTAAAAGTAATAATTCTCCTATTGATTTTGTTATTAGACATTCTAAATTGATATCCGCTATCGAAGAGTTTAAACCCTTGGTAAGGGAATAATTTTTATTAAAAAGAAAAAGGTAGAAACTAGTCTACCTTTTTATATGTTTATATTATTATTTTGATTATTAACCATATTTTGACTTTGACCATTGAAATTATTTTGCATATTTTGATTTGTTATCATATTTTGTGAATTATCAACAGTATTCATAGTTGGTTGGTAGTTTGGAACATTATTTTGTTCGTTTTGACTATTTCCAAATACTCCATTATTATCAATTAATTGCTTTGCTATATCGTTTTGAGCGTTAGCTGAGTCTACGTTATTTTCTACTACACTGGCATTTTTATATACTATGTTTTTGTTAAATGCTAGTATTGGAAAACATATTACAGAGAAAAATACTGAGGCTACTCCAAATCCTGTAGACTTTCCAAACTTATGTGCTAACTCTATGTATATTTTAAACATTGCATATATGTTAGCAAATGGCACTAAGAATAACGCTATATACCATAATGGTAATTCTGCTATTTCCAACAATACTATTATATTATATACTGGAACTATCGCAGCCCATCCTGGTTTTCCTGCCTTTTTATATATTTTCCACATGCTCACTATTAATAGTATTGATAATAAAAGTGATATTATCATCAGTATTACTAATGGTGCTCCTGATTGGGGTTGCATACTAACTGCTCCATAATCATATAAATCGTAATCATAATTGTCCATATTAACTTCTCCTTTTCTATTTTTTTATAATTAAAGTATAACATATTATTTAGTTTTAGACAAGAAAAAAAGAAACATTTCTGTTTCTAATTTTATGCATTCATTTGCTTTGCTACTTCGTCAGCAAAGTTCTCTTCTCTCTTTTCCATACCTTCACCAACTTCGTATCTTACAAAAGATAATACTTTCATATTCTTGCTTTCAACATATTTAGATACTTTCATCTTATTTTCTTTTACAAATCCTTGTTCTAATAAGCATACTTCTTCATAGAACTTGTTTAATCTTCCATTTACTATCATTGGAAGTTTGTTTGAATCTAATCCTTCATTTTCTGCTTGCTCTGTTAGGATTTCTCTTTCTTTTTCTACTCTCTCAGTAGGTACTGAATCTTTATCTAAATATAGTGGTCTCATGGCTGCTATTTGCATTGCTACATCTTTAGCAACTTCTTCGTCTGTTCCTTCTAGAACTGCTAATGTAACAATTTTTCCACCCATATGTGAATAAGTTCCGAATACTTGATTATCTTCTTTTTCTACTAATTCAAATCTTCTGAATGATAATTTTTCTCCAATTGTAGCAGTTTTATCTACTATTATATTTTCAATTGTGCTACCATTTACTTCTAATCTGTTTGCTTCTTCTACTGTTTTTACATTACTATTTAGTATTGCTGTAGCGATTAAATCAACTAATCCTGTGAACTCTGGATTTTTTGCAACAAAGTCTGTTTCTGAATTAACTTCAACGATAACAGCTTTATTTCCTTCTACTAATGCTTTTGCTAGTCCCTCTGCTGCTATTCTTGTTTGCTTTTTAGCAGCTTTTGAGATTCCTTTTTCTCTAAGCCAAGTAATTGCTTCTTCCATATTACCATTTGTTTCGGTAAGGGCTTTTTTGCAATCTAGCATTCCTGCTCCTGTTGATTCTCTTAATTCTTTTACCATATTTGCAGTAATCATAGTATTCCTCCTTATTTTAATTTTTCGATTAATTCTTCTTTTTTCATCTTAGAGTATCCTTTAATTTCTTTTTTCTTTGCAAGATCTCTAAGTTCTGTTACTGTTAAAATATTTAAATCTAATTCTGGCTTTTCTTCTTTTACAGTAACTTTAGCTTCTTCTTTTTTTTCTTTTACTTCTTTTTTATCTTTCTTTGTAAAAGTTTTTTCTTTAGTTTGTTTTTTATCATCTTCACTTACATAATCTACAATTGTACCACCATTTGCTTCAATTATTGCATTAGTTAAAGCTCCTAGTACTACTTTTATACTTCTTACAGCATCGTCATTTCCTGGAAGTACATAGTCTACATCATCAGGGTCACAATTTGTATCTATAAGACCAAATACTGGGATACCTAATTTCTTTGCTTCTCTTATTGCATTATATTCTTTTGTTGAATCTACAATAATTACAGCTTGTGGTAACTTAGTCATTTCTCTAATTCCACATAGGTTTTTATTTAATTTTTCATATTCCTTCTTTAGTCCTACTACTTCTTTCTTAGGTAACTTCTCGAATGTTCCGTCTTTTTCCATCTTTTCGATTTCTTCTAGACGATTTACTCTTCTTCTGATAGTTTTGAAGTTTGTTAATGTTCCTCCTAACCATCTTTCTGTCATATAATACATATTGCTTCTTTCTGCTTCTTCTCTACATACTTCTTGTGCTTGCTTCTTAGTTCCAACATATAGAACTTTTCCACCTTCTGTTGCTATCTTATTTAATGCTTCGTATGCTTCCTCCATTTTGGCAACTGTTTTTTGTAAGTCGATGATATAAATATCATCTCTAGAGTTATAAATATACTCTTTCATTTTTGGATTCCATCTTTTGGTTTGATGTCCAAAGTGAACTCCTGCTTCTAACAAATAGCTCATTGATACTACTGTCATATTAAACACTCTCCTTTCGTTTTGCTTCCAAATATCTCTTTTTTAATATCCACCTATGATATAGGCACTAGGATTATTAAATCAATATTTGTGTATATTTTTTGAAAAGCCATATATATAGTACCATATTATGCTAAATAAGTAAATATTTTTCGTAAAAGTTTTTCTTTTCCAATCATTTATTTTTATATTATATTTTTTATCAATTTTATTTATCTGTTTACATTTTGTTTACACTTACTTTACTGTAAAGATATTATCATTTATGAGACCTTGGGCTCATAAATGCCCCGAAAGACAATTTTTTGGCTTAAGGGGAAAAAGAAAAAAGAGAATTACTTCTCTAATATGAATGATTTTAATATTATATTATTATCACTATTCTTAGTATATTTTATTATACCTTTATTTGTTTCTACTCCTAGATTTTCTGCTGCTCTTGTACTATATGTTACTTTGATTTCTGCTACTAAACTTTTGTCTTTATATTCTACTTTATCACTTGTAATCATTGATACATAAACGCCATTACTTCCTGGCTTTCTATTGTCGTAGTAGACATTTTCTTTATCGTACTCTGTACCACCTTTTTTGGCTTTATCTAACTTAAAATCTTCTCCTAATAAATCTTTATAATAATTATTAAATGTCTTATAATCTAAGTATGCTAAAGTAAAATCGCTGGTTGGACTCTCTTCTATTTTGGTGTGGTCTCCTGCTGATAGAGTGATAAACTTATCTTGATTATCTGGATAACTTAGAATATATTCCATTACAAATAGTTGTCTATTTTCATATTTTTCTAAATAGTTTTCGTTATATTTTGGTTTATATTTTCCATTTTCATCCTGTGTATCTATGCCTTCTTTTATTATTAACCAACCTAGTGGAGAGCCTACTTTGGCTAGATAGTTATTTACTTCTTTTAACTCTTTTTCTTCATTTATTTCTACTTTTACTTCTTTGACTAATATTTTTTCTGTTAATATATAACCCGCTACTACGAATGATATTATTCCTATTACTATACATATGGTATTTAACTTTTTCACTTTCTCATCTCCTACTATAAGTATAACATATTTATTTAAAAAAATTAACCTTATTTGGTTAATTCTTCTATTTTTTTATTTTATTTTTCTTGCTTCTAGATAATATCTCTTATCGTAACTATGTCCCATTGAGAAGGTTTTCCTTGGTAATGCTCCATCTAGTATTACTGTTCTAAATAGTTCTTCTTTTGGCATTGCTTCAAATAGTATTGCTACATTTTTCTCTTCTCTTCCCATGTTTCTTGTTGTCTCATCACCATGGATATAGTCTAATTTTCCATTATTACATTTTAGATAATCATCTAGAAATTGTTGGATTGAACCTACTGCTATATTCGATTTTGGATTTGTTATATATAACTTTTTGTCTATATCTTTTGTTACTAATTCAAAATATTGTCCTTTTCCTTCTTCATTTATATCATAGTATTTGTATAGTTCTGCTACTAGGTTATCTACATTGGTATTGAATATTACTCTATGTATTGGCTCAAACTCTAAGGCACTACTATGTAAGTTTACGATTTCTACTAAAGCATATCTAGCAGGATTCTTTAGATATTCTTCTTCACTCATTGTCTTTTTTAGATTTTCATAGTTTGCTTTGGCTGTTGCTAATGAATGATTTCCATCTCCCATTGCAAATAGTAGTATTCCTTTATCTTTGACATTGTATTTCTTTTCGAAGTATTCTTTATCCATTAGATTATTTATTCCTTTTTCTATATCCGCTATTACTTCTTCTGATAATTTATATCCTTTTATGTGACCACCATTCTCCATTAGGTCAAAATCATAAACGATATCTTTATTTTCTACTTTGTTTTTTATTGTTTCTATTATGTTTTTCTTTTCATCATCTATTAATATCATTATATGTGGTAATTCTAGAGGAGCATTTTCTCTTACTTTTAGTCTTGGTGGTATTCTTTCTATTACTGTTTTTTCAGTTGCTCTTATTAGTGTTTGTGAGCCTTTTTCGTATGAATAGTCTTCTAGGTCAACCATTCCGATTAAGCCCTCTCTTACTTTGCCATCTTTTTGTTTTCTTTCTAGGTATATCATTGTATCTTTATATTCTGTAAAGATGTCTTCTTCTAGATAGTCTTTCATTGCTTCATTTATTTTTTTTATTCTTTCTTCTACATTATCTTCTTCTAAATATAATTCTGGTAAAATTAGATTTAGTGTTGAAGGGGAATCTCCTACTTCTTCTTTGACTTCTTTCCAGTATTCTGGCTCAGAAGTATATTGGTCACATGCTACTACTGACCATTTTGTCATGTCTACATTTTTTGGTAATAATATATTTGCTCTTTTTAATGGTATCATTTTATCTCTTCCTTTCTTTTTTGACAAATATTATTTATTTTCTAATATATCTTTTATTATTTCTCTTTCATCTAAATGCTCTCTTACTCCATTTATTTCTCGATATGTTTCATGTCCTTTTCCTAATAAAAGAATTATATCTCCTTCTTTGGCATTATCTATGGCATACTTTATGGCATCTTTTCTATCCGCTATTTTTATGTATTCTCCACTTGTTTTCTTTAACCCTATTTCGATGTCATTCATTATGTCGTTTATGTCTTCATATCTTGAATTGTCTTCGGTTACTATTGTAAAGTCCGCTAGTCGTCCTGAGATTTCTCCCATGTCGTAGCGACGGTCTTTACTTCTGTTACCTCCACAACCAAATAGTGATACTATTCTTTTTGGATTATATGCTCTCATTGTTTTTAGAATGCTTTCCATTGACACTCCATTATGTGCATAATCTATAATTACACTATATTTATTTGAAACTGGTACGATTTCGACTCTTCCTTTTACTGCTACTTTGGCTAGGGCTGCTTTAATATTTTCTATTTTGCATCCAATAAGATGTGTTATTAATATTGCTCCTAAGGCATTATAGGCTGAAAACTCTCCTGGTGTATTTACTAGGAAGGTATCTTCGATTAAACCTTTTGTTTGTAGTTCTAATCCTATGAAATGTTCTTTTCTTAATAGTTTTATGTCTTCTATTGTAACATCTGACTCTTTATTTTTTCCATATGTATATGTTTTGCAAGTACTATTTTTTATCATATCTTGATAATGAATATCATCCATATTTAATATTCCTATTTTACTTCTTTGAAATAATAGGCTTTTACTATATATATAGTCTTCCATATTTTCGTGTTCTCCATCACCAATGTGGTCTTTGGTTAGGTTCGTGAATATTCCATAATCAAATGTCATATTTTCTACTCTTCCTACTTTTAGGGCCTGTGATGATACTTCCATTACAGCATACTCTACACCACTATCGACCATTTCTTTTAGATATCTTTGGATGTCATAACTTTCTGGAGTTGTGTTTACTGTTTCATAGTGCTTTCCATTTATGAAGACACCCATTGTTCCTATTACTCCTACTTTCTTTCCATCTTCTTCAAGAATATTTTTTATCATCCATGATGTTGTTGTTTTTCCTTTGGTACCTGTTATTCCTATCATAACTAGTTTACTTGCTGGGTTATCAAAATAATTTATTGATAGTTGCGATAGATTTTTTCTTGTATTTGATAGTTTTACTACTGTTACTTCTTCCTTTATTTCTACATCTTTTTCTACTATGACTACTGCTGCTCCTTTTTCTATTGCTCCATTTATGTAGTCATGTCCATCTACTTGAAGACCTGATAAGCAAATAAAGGCAGACCCCTCTGTTACTTTTCTTGAATCATAATATAGTCCTGTGACTTCTGTATCTAATGAACCTTTTATTAATGTATATTCTATGTTGTTTAATAATTTTTCTAATTTCATTCTTTCACCTCTTACTATTATTATACTACAAAATATTTTTATTTTCTATAATTAATGTTAAAATAGTATTGTATTAGTGGATAATCATTTTACTACATAAGAAAAAGAAGGCTATTAACCTTCTGAATTATTTTATGCTGGTGTTGTGATTTTTAGGTCAAATGATATTTGTCCGCCTGATGCGTTGTTTTCACAGTCAACATCTTGACCTTCAACCCACATATATACTCTTACTTTAGTAATTCCTGCTGATAATGTAAGTAAATCTACATTAGCATCAAAACCTTTATTTGTTTTGATTGTTGGGTCTACTGCTGTAAAATAGTTTGTATCTTCTGAGTTTAGAAGTACTTTATTTTCTAGAGTTATTGCTGATTTTACTCCAACATATGTTAAAGCTGGATTTGTATCTCCTTCTGTTGTTGATTTGTTATATACGTCTCTTGCTTGAGCTACTCCTGCTGCTGTATGTGAGCCTGCATTTGGTTCCCATATTATAGCGTTAGTACCACCATTTAAGGCTTGAATTGTATCTAGTGCAGTACCATCTGCAATATTTCCTTCTACGATAAATGCTATTCTAGCAGCATTTTTGATTCCTGTATCTTGTTCTCCTTCTGCTGTTACGGCACTTACACCTGAACCTGCTTGTAATGATATTTTTGTTTCACTTTTTACTTTAAAGAATAAATCAAATGCTATAAACTTAGCAGGGTCTTGGTCATCATCTCCTCTAGTAGTGTTGTTATCTAGTTCTGTTGTTTTAGTAGATGTTAGTATATAATTACCAGTTTCCTCGTCTGATTCTACTACTCCATAATACATTGGTAATTTGCCAGCATCAGGTATTCCTGTTGTTGATACTGGTTCTAATATTTCTGGTATTTGGTTAATTGCATTTGTATATTTTCCAGTTTTTGCTCCTACTAAATCTGTTTTTTGAACTATTGATTTCCAATTTGTAGCGTCTGCTGATATTTGAATACCATTTTTTGCTTCAATATTTACTTTTAATGATTCTACTGAAACATTTTTATTTGATGTAAACCATGCGTAGGTTGATGTTGCAAGCATTGTCCCAGTTCCTAGCATTAGAAGTAGTAATATCAATAATCTATATTTTCTTCTTTTTTGTCTTTCTTTTCTTAGTTTTTCTTTTTCTTCTTTTGTAAAAACTTTTTCTTCCATTCTAACACTCCTTTTTATTAAGAATTAGAGAGTAATCCTCTCCTACTTTTACTATTTCAGTATACCACACTTTTTTTTTATTTGCAATAGATATTTCGACATTTTTTGCGGAAGTTTTTTTATGCCTTATTTTACTTAGGAATTATTATCTATAATTTGTTTTGATTCTATGCATATTGTTACTCCTTCTATTATGTCTTGATACTCAAAGCTATCATATTCTTGGGGAAATGTAACTACTAAATGATATATATTTTCTTCATCTTTTTCAAAACTAAATGTTTGTTTTTCTGTTTCTAATGTTCTAAAGTATGCTCCCTCATCACTTGACTTTTCTATCTTATCTTTAGTTATTATGTTTGTGCTTGTCTCTTTATTATAATCTTCATTCATATATAATTTGTAAGACAATGGCAAATTGGTAGTAGTAACTATTTTTAATGTATACTCTAGTTTTGTTTCTAATCTATCTTTTCCATCGTTATTTGCTACTTTAAAATCATATACATATGGTGTAGATGATGGAACTAATTCATCCAATTTTATTTCTTTTTCATAGTAATCTGTATTTAATATATATAATGCTGTTTCTATTTTTGAATCTGAATCTGTTTTAGAAGATAATCTTGAATATGCTATTGGTATTAATGTTAAGATTAAGGCTAAAATAATGACTACTAATGTTAATTTATTGGATTTTAGTAATTTTTTTATATCAAACATAATTATAACTCACCTACTTCTTTATTATACAATCTGGGTCGTCAAACTTTTCATCTAGTGTTATCTTTTTTCTTCTTTTATCTTTTGGTATATAGGAGATACTTAAGCTTATTAGTATTAGTGTTATGACTATTGATACTATGACTTTGGGTGTAGTAAATACTTCTCTTATTAAACCACCTCTTGGTATTTTTAAAATTAATTTTCCTATGACACTTGTTTTTTCTATTGTTACATCATTACTATTATTGGAGTCTCCTTTGGTAGTTAGGGTGTTTCCATTTATTTCTATTACTCTATGGGTTATAAAATCTTTTCCATCTAGATATGTTATGATATCATTTTTTTTGATATTTGTAGTTTTTTTTACTACTATTAAATCTTTTACATTTAATGTTGGTTCCATACTTCCACTTACTATTTCGAAAACGCTAATTCCAAATATGTTTGAATATTCTTTGTTTAAAACTTTTAATGATATAAAATTATATAATGAAAAAAAAATTAAAACGGTGATTATAAATACTAAGATATCAATAAATACTTGAAATATTTTATTTATATATTTTAACATTTATATCACCGCTTTATTATTCATTTTGATATTCTACTAGTGCTTCTTTTAAATACTGAGAAACTGTAACTGATACTGGTATACTAACAGAATTATTCTTTGTTAATCCTATTTTGCTATCTTCTTCATTATTTTCTTCTAGGTTATCCCATTTTACATGTACTCTTATATTGTTTGTTATTCCATTTTTTATTTCTTCAAGTGTTATTACTTTACTATAGGTATTTTCTCCTGTTTTGATTAGATTTCCACTTGTTGTTTCTTCTATTTTATTTATACTAAAACTACCATTTACTTTTGTAAAATCAAATGTAACATTATATATAATTGATGTATCAGTATCTGTAGGATTGATATTTATATCGAAATATCCTTCAGTTCCAGGAGCCATTTTTCCTTCTTTTACATTTTCTGCTCCTGCTACAGTTATGGTATCTACTGTGAAGTTTTCTCCACTTTTTATATCTGTTCCATTTATTAATACATTCCACTTTGCTATATTTGTATCTGCTACCATAACATTTTTACTTTCAAATAATCCATATGTATCTCTTATTATATATATTGTTATAAATACTAGGATTAATGATACTACTACTAAAATATTTTTATTCTTCATCTTTATCTTCTTTTATTTCTTCTTTTTGTTCTATTAATTCTTTTTTAGTTTTCTTTTTTGGTTCTTCTTCTTCATAATCATCATTTTTTGATTCTTTTAATTCTTTTATTACTACATATATTTCATAAATAAATAATATTAATATTGGGAATATTATCATAAATAGAAATCCGAATCTTGATTCTAGTATATTAAGAATACTTCCTATTTTACTATAAGATTTACTTGTTCTAGCGGTACCTATTACATATTCACTGGATACAGCATAGTCTCCATCTACAATAAATGTTGTTTCGTTTTTTGTTACTACTTCTTTTTCTAATACTGTTCCTAAATTAACTGATACTACTTCTTTATAATTGTCATAGAAGAATATTTTATCTCCTACTTTTATATCTTTATTAGCATCTTTATTTACTATTACTAAATCACCTTTATTGAAATTAGGCTTTAGTTCATCATCTCTTACTATTATTAATGACTTATTATTTATTTCTGTTATATTGTATTTGTTATAGTTTAATAAAAATATGGTAAGTGTAATAGCCACTACTGCATATATACTTATTAAAATTATTCCTATTACTTTTAAAACTTTCTTCATACTATCACCACATTAAGTATAGCATATAACTTTTGCTTATGCAAGTTATTAATTATATACTTTTTAATAAAAATGTTATTTTTATTATACCTTTCATGAAAATCCAAGGTATTTTCATGTTCTTCCTAGCCTAGTCTAGGAAGAAACAATAAGATATTATATTCAGGGTGTAGACTTTCTAACTTAGACAAATCAAAGTAAAAGAAGATAATCTAGTATCTTCTTAATTAGTTACTATATTATTAAGATGGTCAAATTTACTGGTTAACCATTCTTTTTGAGTGATGTTTTTAACAATGATAGTTGGATCGTTGCCTCCAAAAGTATCTTTGTCATACTCAGTAATATTTAAAAAGTTTGCTCCACTAAAATCAATATATTTTAATGAGTTGTCCCAGGCGAACATGCTATTAATATTAAGCAGTCTATCAGTATTAAAATTACTTAAATCCAAATTAATAAAACCACTATGTGCAAACATAATGTTCATATTTATAACTTTCGATGTATTAAAATTGCTCACATTTATCGAAGTCATATTATCCAAATTATAAAACATACCTTGCATATAAATTACATTGTCAGTATCAAAACCCGACAAGTTAATTTTATTTAATGAAGTGCAATTATAAAACATATTTGCCATGCTTACAACATTCAATGTATTAAAATTACTTAAATCTAATTGCTTTATTTTAGTACAATTTCCAAACATACTAGCCATATCTGTTACTTTACTTGTTTTAAAGATTGATAAATTTAAACCTTTTAAATTAGTACATCCCGCGAACATATTAGCCATATTAACTACTTTTGATGTATCAAAGCCAGATACATCTATATTAGTTAGACTTGTGCTATTGTAAAACATTCTACTCATACTAGTCATATTACTAGTGTCTAATCCACTTAAGTTTAATGTATCAACATTATCTAGGTATGCAAACATACCACTTCCGTTGGTGTTGGCTTCTACTACACCATTCTCACTACCTATAGATACTTCATATAGATTATTATTATCTTTATCTGTGTACCATAGCATTACACTACCATCTTGTTTAGAAGAGATATCTTTACTATATTTAGCGTCATTTGGTACGACATTACTCTTTTCTATTGTAATAGATTCTATTTCATTTCTAAGTACTTCAGTATTTAGAAATGTAGATGATGAACTAGATGGTGTAGTTGTCTCATTTTGTATTACATTTTCTTTATATATAGCGCCAGTTCCTTCGCCATATATATTAAATCTAAAGCTTTTATTACTCATAGTAATAGGATTATCCCTATTACCATCTATGTAAATATATAAAGTATATATAGATACATCACTAGTTACTATTTCATTCTCTATAAGTGTTATAGTATCTCCCTCTCTTTTATCAGAAAAATTGCCACTAGATATTTTCTCATTATCACCATTATACAATTCATATACAAAAGTATTTTCTTGAAGCTCTACTGGTAATAAATCTAAACTTAAATATAAGTTCATTACCGCAGTATCATTATTACAAGTCTTATGTAAGTTAACTTCCACTTCTTTAATTAGTCCATCTTCCTTATTAGTTACTGGTTTTAACTTACCATTTA
>USIB01000028.1 GCA_900554615.1 uncultured Mycoplasmatota bacterium
GTGTAGCATCAGTACAGCCTTCTTGGAGAGATAGAACAGAATTATTTGGTTACTTCAATGAATTCACCAAGAAGTTCAATGAAACAGAAGTATTAAAAGAACTCTATGTAGCGGGTTACACTGATGATATATATACAGTAATACTAGATGAAATGAATATTTCCAGAGTAGAATACTATTTTGCAGAGATGTTGTCAATACTAGAAATGCCAAATAAAGATGAATGGATAGTAGAATTAGTATCTAGTTCTTGGCCTGATGACCCAAAGAATATTGTCGATGGAAAATTAAAAATACCTGCTAACGTGTGGTATATAGGAACAATCAATAACGATGATTCAACCTTTATGGTAACAGATAAAGTATATGATAGAGCAATGCCATTGGATATCAATGATAAAGGACAAGTATTTGAACCAATCGAGACAGAAGCCCAAGATATAAATTATACATATCTAGATAAATTATTTAGTGAAGCTATGCAAAACAATCCGATATCAGAAGACACCCTAAATAAAATAAATGAAATGGATGATTATGTTATTAAGCATTTCAGAATAGCTTTTGGTAATCGTATCGTGGCACATATGAAAAAGTTTGTACCAGTATATGTTGCATGTGGTGGTGAAGAAGTAGATGGCGTAGATTATTTCATAGCCAGAAAAATATTAAGAAAGTTTGAGCAATTAAATATATCATACATTAGAGATGAAATAGATGGTTATATTGAATTCCTAGATAAAACATTTGGAAAAGGAAAAATGAAAGAATGCGAAGAATATTTACTTAGATTGAAAAAATTGACATAGGAGGTCTAAAATGAATGAACTAGAAATAATTAGTTTATATAATGAAGCAAATGAAGAACAAAATAATAGATTTTCTGAAAATATAAGTTCAAATCTTCATGTAAAAACAGCCTATGACAGAGTAAATACAAACTTTGAATGGCTCGAAATAATGGAAGACACAATAAGATATTTAGATAATATTTTAAGAAATCCAAACCGATTCATAATAAATGAAGAAGATATAGTAAAAATAGAATTAGCACGCCGTGTAACTGTAGAAAGTATCAAACATTTATCAAAGAACACAAACCTAATCCAAGACTATAATAAAGAAACAGGAGATGTTCGCCCAAGCAAAATACTAAACATAAATAAAGAAGAAAGTTTTGATACATATGAAAATCGTTTTATATATAGTTTAATCAAAAATATGAAATTCTATATAGATAGAAAAAAGAGAAATCTAGTAGAAGAGTCCTATAGCAAAGATGATAAAACCTTAGAATATAATGCTAAGAGCAACATAGGAAAAGAAAATATTGATATAACAATGACTATCAATTCAAAAAAAAATGATAAAAAAAATAGTAAAGATGAATCAGGATTAACCATATCAGAAAGAATAGAAAAACTAGAAACGCAAATATCTGATTTAACATCATCATCAGTATATCAAACCATAGATAAAAAGCATATATCACTAGTAACATCTCCAATAAAAAAAACAAATGTAATACTTAAAAATGTTAATTTTCAGTATGCAGTAAAGCTTTGGAATTATATGCAATCACATATGGAAGATGATACAACCAAGGATAAAGGTGCAAATGACTATTATGATGATGGAAAATTAAAAAAATTAATAGATGAGTCGTTTCTATTAGATTATCTAGTTCTAGATACAATAGGAAAAGAAGAATCAAAAGTAGATAAAAAAGAGGTTACCGAAAAAATAGTGGGCAATATGATAGAAAAAGTAATAACAATAGACTCAAGTATTGATGAGAAAAAAATAAAAGAGATAATAGATAAACAATATAGTATAATAAAATACAAAACAGTAGTAAATGAAAAACAAATAGAAGAACTTTATAAAAAGTATATGGATAAATACTTAGAAGATATAAGAACAATAGAAATATAGTGGTGATTAAAATGATAGAAAGAATAAAAAACAATAAAGCATTAAAAATAATATTAATGATAATTAAAGCAATAATATCCCTATTTATAGTAGTAGTAATTAGTATAATATTCATTCAAAGAATATCAAATAACAAACTCTCATTAGGAGGTTATAGTATATACACAATCATAACAGAAAGTATGGCTCCAAAATATAAAGTGTACGATATGGTAATATCAAAAAAAATAAGTACCAATGAAATAGCAGTAGGAGATGATGTCGTATATCAAGGGAAAAAAGATGATTTTGCCGGAAAAATAGTAACCCATAAAGTAATAAAAAAAGAAATCAGACAAGGAAAAACATACTTTCATACTAAAGGTATTGCCAATGATGTAGAAGACCCGTTAGTAGAAGATAATCAAATATTAGGAAAAGTAGTATATAAAAGTAGGATATTAAGTTTAATAAGTAAGGTAGTAAATAATCCATATGGTTTCTATTTTGTAGTATTTGTGCCATTTGCCATATTATTAGTAATGGAATTAATAGATATAATAGAAGAAAGAAAAGAAAAAAGTCTAAGTAGGTGATACTATTGAATGACAAAAAAAAGAAAAAAAAGAGAAGGATTAAATTAAGAACAATATTTTTTCTAGCCATAACTCTAGCATCAAATAGTTTTGCTTGGTTTATATACTCAACAAAAGTATCAAATAACATAACTGCAAAAGTAAGAAGTTGGCATGTAAACTTTGAAGTAGGAACAGGAGAGACAGTAGAAGAATATATAGAAATAAATATAGATTCCTTATATCCAGGTATGGAAAATTATCAAAAAGTATTAAAAGCTTCAAATAGTGGTGAAGCTGATGCTCATATAAAATATGAAATAGAAAAAGCGACTATATTAGGAGATGACCTTTTATCACTATATTTAACTGATGAAGAAATAATAAATAAAATAAGAAGTGATTATCCTTTTACTATAAACTTCAATGTATCAAATGATATAATACCAAAAGGTGGTGGCGAGGCAACAATAACAATAGATGTAAACTGGCCATATGAAAGTGGTAATGATAAAGAAGATACTTATTGGGGTAATAGAGCATATGATTACCATAAGGAAAATAGTAATCTTCCTAGTATAAGTTTAGTAGTAAAAATAACAGCAGTTCAAGTAGAATAAAGAAGAAAATCTTCTTTTTTTTGCCTCTCGTGCCTAAGGTCACTCTAGGTTTTTGAAGCCATTTGTCTTCAAAAAAAGTTTTGAGCTTATAATCTCAAAACTAACGATTCTATTTAATTTGAATGAATGAAAGGTTAACATTCATTTTAGCTGATTTACCATTTTTGGTTGCCTCAGTATCGGCAGCATTATCCATAGAACTATTCTCTCCATCATCCCATAGAACATATACCCTAATATTAATAGGAGACTTATTATCATTATAGAAAACAGTATTAGAAATAGATTGATTATCTCTATCTAGATTAATAGTATTACCATTATTAATAGAATATTTAGTTGCAACCAAATCAGTAACAGAACTATCATCATTGACAGAAAAATTAATATCATATTTAAAAGAAACATCAGCTTCTGTAGCATCAATAACAAGGTCAAAATACCCTTCACTAGTTGGTGCAATAATACCACTAGCAATATTTTCATTGCCATCAAAAACAGGAACAATAACAGCATTAGCAGTACTTCCTTCACGGATATCCTTATTATTAACAAGAATTCTCCATCTTGCAACGTTCATACTTGCCTTTTCACTAGTAGAAGTAAGATATTTAGCATAAGATTCTTGTATAAAAAAGATACACAAAACAAAAGATAAGAAAGCTAAAATAAAAACAAAATGTCTTTTTTCCATTCACATACCACCTATCATATAAAATTATAGCATAAGAATAGTCAATAAGCAATAACTAGAAAGTAAATATAATGTCTAATATAATGTAAAATTATTAGGAGTTAATTGAATCATTATAATAATTATGTTAAAATAAAGTAGAAGGTAAGGGAGTAATTATGGCTAAAGAAGTAGTGGTAAAGGCAAAAAAAGTTTATGGTAGAAAAAAGAAGTATAGTAATATAAAACTAATATTGTCAATAGTTCTTATTGTATTAGCTCTAATATTCATTGTATTAGGAGTAATATATAAAGGAGGAAAGTTCACCATAACACTAGATAAAAGATTATCTTCAGAAAGTGGAATTGTAATATATGAAGATTCAGTAATAAAAGAGTCAAAAAGAAAACTATCAGCAAGAGATTTAGAGTTTATGGATAATATATCAATAGATTGGATTCCTAAAAATATAGATACCGAAGGTGATGGATCACATAATGGAGAAAATTATATAGCTTACACATTCTACATAGAAAACGAAGGACAAAAAACAATAAACTATTGGTATACAATCATAATAGATGATGTAATAAAAAATGTAGATGAAGCTGCCAGAGTAATGGTATATTTAAATGGAGATAAAAAAGTATATGCCAAAGAAAACTCCTATACAAAAGAACCAGAAAAAGATACCATTCCATTTTATAGTAAGAAAGAAGCAGTATTAGAACAAAGAAAAGACTTTAAACCAGGTGATATAGATAAGTTCACAATTGTAATATGGTTAGAAGGTGACGACCCAGATTGTATTGATAATATTCTTGGTGGAGAAATAAAAATGCATATGGAAATAAGAGAAGAACATAAGGAAGAGAGTATAAATAATGAAAAAGAATAAAAAGAAAAATAAAAATAAAAAAAGAAAGTATCGTTTATTTTATCTATTATTACTATTATTAATAACCACACTATCATTATCCGTATCATCATATGCCTGGTTTACCACCAACAGACTAGTAAAAGTAGATTTACTAAATGTAAACGTTCGAGCTCAAGGAGGTATAGAAATATCTGTAGATGGAGCAAATTGGAAATCATCAGTATCAGTAGATGACATAGTAACAGCAGGCAATACATATCCATCAAATACAAATCAAGTACCTCTTACATTAGAAGCGGTTTCAACAGCAGGTAAAATAGAAGATGGTAAATTAATGATTTATCATGGTAATGCAGTAAACAACACTAAAGGGGACTACATTCTTGAAACAACAAGAAGTATTGAAACAGCGTCATCAGGAGAAACATCAACAGGGAAGTTTATAACATTTGATTTATTTCTAAAAACAAATAATAACACTCAAATATATTTAACACCAGATTCAAATATAACTTATGGAGGAGATAAATCAGTAGGAATAGAAAATGCCGTTCGTATAGCATTTATTGAAGAAGGAACAACCTTTACAGGAGCTCCATTAAATACTATTCAATCATTAATAACAAATAGTCAAGATAAAGTACATATTTGGGAACCAAACTATGATACCCATACCGAATATGGTATTGCAAATGCAAAAGATGTATATAAAATGAATATAACAAACCCATCTGAGCCATTAAGTTATGATGGTGTATCAAGTGAAATAACTAAGGCATTAGGAGTTACCACAAGTGATGCAAATGAAACAAAATATCCTTTATATTTCCAAAAAGTAAATATAGATTATTATAGCAAGAATAACTTTGATAATAATGTACAAATATTTAATATCAATAGTGGAATAACAAAAATAAAAGTATACATGTGGATAGAAGGTCAAGATGTTGATTGTGAAAACAATGCCGCTATTGGAAATGTATCATTAAATCTAAGTTTTACTACTAATCCATCTTAAAATAAGATGGATTTAATTTACTTCTTCGACATAATATGATATACTTAATATGATGGATAGTAGGTGGTAAGAATGCAAAAGTCAATGAATAAAGTCAAACAAAAAATAAAACTTTTAAAAGATAATACAAAGATTAAAGTTCGTCTTTTAGTTGCAGTCTCATCACTATTTTTACTTTTAATAGGAGTAACAACATTTTTTTCTACCTATAGTGATTTGATATTAGAGTTTAATGAAGACCCAGATTATGTAGAAAGTTCAGTAAAAGATAATAAAGTAATAATAAATGAAACAGAAAGCGATTATTATTACTATAAATCTCAAAACTATACATCTAATGATGGAACGCTTCCTACTACTGATAATAAAGATATATATAATGATAATAATTTAGTTCAAACTAAGATAACATATAAAGGTAATGATGGTACTAATAAGGGGTATGTATCATTATCTGAAAGACAAGATACTTATGTATATTTTAAAATGTTTGAAGTAAATGATAATAATACTGTTGATAAAAGCGATGACTATGTATTAATAGAACTAATAGATAATCCTTTTACTGATAGACCAGGTGATCGTGGATTTAATGGTTGGTATACTGATTATCAAAATGCTAAAATAAGTTATGATAGTAATTATTATGAAAGATATGTTAAAGTACCAGTAACTTATAAAGATGGTAAACCAGAGAAAATAGATATAACTATGACTGCTAAATGGACTACTGCCAAAGTAAGCTATGTAAGTGGGAGTTTTAATAGTGCCATAACAAGACTAAATACACTTGGAATGAAAGAAGTAGAAAAAATAAAGACAGTCTATAAGGAAATAGATATGACAGGCTACTATTATCAAGTTATTCTTAACAGAGGAGAAAGTTATAATGGCTTATATGATGAGAGAGGTAATCGTCTAGGTAATGGAACTTGTCGTCCTAATTGGTGGTATGGAGAAACTACTTGTACATATTATCAAAGAATAAATGGTGAAAACTTTGATGAAAATAATACTTATTATTATTTAAATAATGGCTATATGACTGAATTAGATAATAGTACTATTAATAGAGAAGTATTATATGATGGAGTTGATCCTGATTTAATAGATGCTAATATGTCTACTTATTATCAAGAAGTATCTATAAATTATGGTGAGTCACAAATTGGTTATTATAATGCAAATGGTGAGATTGCAACAGGTACTTGTAATTCTTATTATGGATGTACTAACTATAAATTACTTCAGTATTATAATGATAATGGTGAAGAAGAAATATTTGATGTAAATAAAGATTATTATTATTTAGTTACTAGAGATACTAATATACTAGTATTAAATAGTGATATTAATGGTTCCTGGAGTGATAATGGAGAATATCCATTTACTATAACAAGTTTGCATAATGGAACAAAATATAATGTTACTTGGAATGCTGATTCCGCTATTAATTGTTATAATGATACTAATATAGAAAATGTCACATTATACTATGGAACAAGGATAAGTAGAATATATAATCCACCAACTAATAATACATCAGGAGTTTTATTTGGTAATTATCATAATGTTAAATTGGGACGAGGACTAACCCCAAATAGTAACTATCCAACATTAAGATCTGTAGTAGCGGGTAATAGCTCAAGCACTGGAAGCAATAATAATCCAACTAAATATAAATTTATGTTAGAATCTGGCATATATAATTCTATATCACTTAGTATGGGAGCATCAACAAGTTCTTGGAATGATCCTAATTTGTATTTAAATAATAAAAGTGTATATGGTAATGATTATGATAAAGTAAAGAAAAATAATACTGCTTTAGATATATATTATTGTGCTTCAGGATCTTGGGGTGGAAATGTTTATGCTAATACAAATAGTAGCACAAATAAAGGTATATCGTTTGATTTAACAGTAAAAAGTGGTACTTTTGGAAGTAGTAAATATGATCTATCAACAGGAATATATGTTGGAGGAAGATATGGAGGAACACATTATTCTGCTAGAAAAGCTAAAATAGAGGGTGGTTATATTTATAATCTAATAGGAGGCCCTCTATCCAGCAATAATAGAAGTAGTGTAAATGATATATATATTTATATGACTGGTGGAAGTGTTGATATCATAATCGGAGGAGCAGGAACAACTGCCACTTATGGAAATAGAATTGTTTCTGTTACTGGAGGTACAGTAAACTATAGTGTCTTTGGAGGATCTAATGGTTCTACTGGTAATGAAGGTGATGGAACATTAAATGGAACGCCATATATTTATATAGGAGGAACCGCTACTATTGGTGATAAAAACTTAATAAGCAATAATACAACTTTATTTGGAGCAGAATCTGGTAGTGTCTTTGGAATAGGTAATGGTCGTAACGGATATTCTACTATCGGATCGTGTGACAATGCTATAATAATTATTGATGACAAAGCTACCATAAAGAACAATATTTATGGTGGTGGAAACTATGGTGCAACAGGAGTCAGCAGTAGCTCAAATACATCATACACAAAAATAATAATAAATGATGGCTTTATTGAAGGTTCGGTTTATGGTGGCGGTAATAAAAACGGAAGTGGTTCATCATCAAAAACATCAAGTATTAATATAACAATGAATAAAGGAAATGTTGTCGGAAGTATTTATGGTGGAAGTAATGAAAAAGGAACTATTTATGGCACAGTAAATGTAAATATTAATGGTGGTGAAGTAACCAATTCTGTCTATGGCGGAGGTCGTGGTGGTTATACGAACACATCAAATCCAGGTACCTTTGTTCGAGATGAAATAAATGTAGTAATTGGTGATGAAAATATCGAAACAACCCCAATTATCAATAAAGGAGTATATGGAGGAAGTGCTTATGGTACAGTAAATGGCTCCTCATCAGGAACAAATATCTCTTCAAGTAAAACCAAAGTTACAGTAAATAAAGGAATAATAGTAAATGTTTTTGGTGGCGGTGAAGGAAACAATACATATGCACCATATGTAATGGGAGATATTGAAGTCACATTAAATAATGGTACAATAACAAATGTCTTTGGAGGAAATGACCAAAAAGGAAAACCAAATGGAAATATAACAGTAACAATAAATGGAGGAACAATAGAAAACACATTTGGAGGAGGCAATGAAACATCAGCTAGTACCACTAATGTGTACTTAAATGGTGGAACAGTAAACAAAATATTTGGAGGTTCAAATATCAGTGGTACAGTAGATACAAGTAATGTAAAAGCAAATGGTGGTACTTGTACTACTTTATATGGTGGTAATAATGCAGGTGGTACAACAGGGATAACTAATGTATTAGTAGAAGGCGGCAAAATTACAACCGTTTATGGTGGTGGAGATAAAACTTCCGTAACCGAAAGCACAAATGTAACAATAAATAATAAAGTAGAAAGAGTATTTGGAGGCTCAAATTTATCAGGAGACATTCCTCTAACAAATATAGAAATAAATAATACCTATGTAAATGATATATATGGAGGCAATAACCAAGGAGGAAAAGTAGAAAATACAAATATCAACATAAATGGTACTCTAATAAATAATGTTTATGGTGGAGGCTTAAAAGCCGAGACAACAACTACTAATGTCAATTTAAATTATGGATTAATAAAAAATGCGTATGGTGGTGGAAATGAGGCTGGAGCAACAACCACTAATGTTAATTTAGGAAATGCAAGTATTGTAAATGTCTTCGGAGGTTCTAACACCAGTGGCAATGTCACAAATGCAAATATAAAAAATATAGAGGGCCTAACAACCAGTAATCTATCAAGTACATTTACAATAAGTGAATCAAATATTAATCAAACAGGAGCAACCGATATTCTTGGTAGTGAAAAAATAAAAACCGAAATAACAAATAATACAGGAGTTAATTTACCAACTTGGGACCTATATATATTAACAAGTAAAAGTGTCTTTGATTCTAACTGGAGTTCATCAAAGGTAGAGTTTGATAGTGTAAATAACATATACCATATAGATGAAACAAATCAGTGGTATGGAACAAATACATTAAATAATAATAGTACATATAGCTTTGAGTTTAATATTCATTCCTATGATACTTATGAAAACTTCAAAATAGTAGGCTATTTACTAATAGGATATGACGCAAATGGAAACAAATATATAAATAAACTAAATGTCGATAAAATGTATGGAGGAAACAACTTAGGAGGAATAACAACAAATGTCAATATAGATTTAACAAATGGAAGCATAAATACTATCTATGGCGGAGGAAATAAAGCAAATGTAACTACCTCTACTACAAATGTTGATGGAGTAAACATAAATGATGTAATATATGGTGGTGGAAACGAAGCCGATGTAACGTCAGTAGTCATGAATATAAGTAATAGTACTATTGGAAGTAGCACCAAAAAAGCAACTATTTATGGAGGCGGAAATGCTGCTAAAGTAACCAGTAGTCTAGAATTAAATGTAACATCTTCAGAAGTATTTGGAAATATCTTTGGCGGAGGAAATAAAGGAGAAGTAGAGACACTAGTAAAGACAACAATAGAAAATAGTCACATAACAGATAATGTCTTTGGTGGAGGAAATGAAGCTCCCGTTCAAAAAACAGAAACAAATATCTCAAACAATACAATAATAGATAACAATATATATGGAGGAGGAAATGCTGCCGAAGTAAAAGAAGATACTATATTAACAGTTAATAGTAGTACCATTAATTCCATTTTTGGAGGCGGAAATGGAGAAGACTCCATGGTATCAGGAGATGAAACAGGAAAACAAAATCCAGCTCAAGTACTAGGAAATACAAATCTAGTAATAGGAGAAAATACAAAAGTAAAAACAATCTATGGTGGTGGTAATCTAGGAAAGGTTGCAAAAAGCACCAACATAAAAACAAAAAATATAGTAGTAGAAGACTCAATCTATGGAGGCGGAAATGCTGCTGTTGTAGAAAAAGACACAAATATATACATATCCAAAACAGATATAAATAATAGTATTTATGCAGGCGGAAATGGAGTACAAGCAGTAGTAGAAGGAAATACAAATCTAGATATAGATGACAATACAAATGTAGGAAAACATGTCTTTGGAGGAGGAAATGCTGCTGCTACAGGACTTGAAGAAAAAAATAATTCCAAAGGAATAGTAAATGTAGTAGGAGCTAACATAAATGGAAATATTTATGGAGGAGCAAATACATCGAGACTATATGGAGACACTACAGTAAATATAGGACTATCTGTCAGTAGCAATAAAGACCTTATAAAATCTCCAATAAAAGTAGAAGGAACAGTCTTCGGTGGAGGAGAAGCAAACGCTAGTGGTAGTGAAGAGTATGATTACTCATTCATAAGTGTAACAGTAGGAATAAATATAAACATAAATGGAGAGAACTATGATACCTTTTCGATAGGAGGCTCAATATTTGGTAGTGGTAATGCATCTTCAACAACAGGATATAGTTATATCAATATAAAAAATTATGGAACAAAAGAGGACATAAAAAGAAACATCTCAATTCAAAGAGCAAGTATAGTAACCATAGATAATTCATATATCGAATTAAAAGGAGCTACCGATAGAACAAATGAGTACTCAACAGTATTATTCTCTCTAAGTAGAATAGACGAATTAAAACTAAAAAATTCATCGTCATTGTATTTACAAAATGGAGGTAATCTAGTAAAAAAAATATCAAGTCTAGTAGAAGAAAATAATGTAGACAAAAAAGCAGAAGTAATAATAGATACCGAAACAAATGAAATGACTAGAAATACAAATAATAGAATATACATGTTAGAAGGAAAGAATCTAAATATAGCCACAAACGAAAACATAACATCATTTGGAGAAGTATCAGGAATGACTTTCTTTGGTATGTATTCATTAAGTAGAAATGGTGACATAATAACAGCACTATATAGCGACTATGAGCCATCATCAAATGTTTCATCAGGAGATATTTACTATTTCACTAAAGGAAGCTATGTTCTAGGTATGCATAAAACAAATCATGATATAACAAAAGATGGCTTCTACACCAATTATGGAAATGAAGAGGGAAATGGAATAAAAATAAATTATATAGAGCCAACCCCAGATAATGCAGACTTTTATATGTGGTCAATAGGAGAAAAAGTAGACTCATACGAAATAACACTTACCGCTTCAAAATATTCAACATTAGGAACTTATGAATTATCCCTATTAAATCATACTTCTGCTAATACAAAGTTCTCTATCTTAGGATTCAATTATGCCGAATTATTAGAAGGAATAAAACTAATAGATAATAGAGAAATCCCCAGAATAGCGGCAACTGAAGAAGAAGCTAATACAGTATTTGGACTAAATATGAAGGCAGGACAAAATGGATGGATAACAAAAGGAAACACAGGCTTCATAACAGAAGGAGATAAAGAAATAGAGGGTACAATAGACTATCAAAGAGAAAATACAAGTGAAGCACCAGGATTAGTATTTTATCTATATCACTCCAAGAATCTAACCGAAACAAAAAATCTAGGAAGTGTTACCATCTCGTTAGTAGCAATTACTCCATTAGATGATTTAAATAATGAAGTAAAAAGAATAAATATAAATGTAAACTTAAATACAGCATTATATAACACCAATGACTATGAAGGAACTATAGCCCCTGGTAAGAAATACGAAATGTTTGCAACTAGTTCAGTAGATATAACAACAAAAAGTAGTTTCAGTACATATTACTCACTATATATGGAAAGTAATAATAGTCCATATAAAGAAGGCTATCATCGTAGTTTAGTTTCAACATACCTATTCCCAGTAAATACAGAAATAACAATGATAGACTTCCATGTCGAAGATAAACCAGTATATTACTATTACACCATAACAGAAGAAGATTATAACACATCAAAAACAGAATACGATACCTATGGAGAAGTATCATATCCACTATCAAAGTTTATCAAAATGGGAAGTATTAGTTCTAATAACAACTATGATGATAGTAGGGCAAACCAGATATATTACAAAGATAAAAAAACAGTAGAAGAGTTTATCTTCATGGTAGACTTTAAAGATACCAATATCGATACCGATGTATTAGATAAAACATTACTAATAGAACTTAGAAATGGTGATAACCAAACACTAATAAGCGTATTAGGAATAGAACAATCAACCTTAAAATACGATTTATATCATGATAAAGACGCTATAATAGAGTTATCAGGAGAATTATCCCAAACAACTATATATCGTGGAAAGAGTACCAATCTAACATTAGATACAAACTTCATACAAAACAAAATAGCAACAGATACCATTTTTGATACAAATTACGATAACCAAAAATTAGGAATAAAAATTACCATTCTTGATAGTAGAAATACACCACTTACAAGTTCAAGTTTAATGGGAGTAAACTATACATTCAATGGAAATACCTATTATCCAAGATATGATGGAACAGTCAGAATAAATATAACCGAAAAAGTAGCAAATGCTCGTTCCAAAATAACAATAAATACCGAAAATAGTAATCTTTCCAGTGGAGAGTATACTATTCTAATAGAATCATTTGGTTCAGCAGATGGAATATATTATGGGTTAACATCATCAGACCAACTAGAATTAAAGTTTAATGTAATAGATAACATATATGGCTTAAAAGTATCAGCGGGCGACAAAATGACATTCATAAATAAAGATACAGGACATACCCTAAATAAAAACAATAGTTATGAATATACAGTAGAACATGTATCAGGATTAGCAAATCCAAATACAAGAATAAAATTACTAAGAAGAGATTATAGTGCCATCTATACAAGTGTATATAACGAAGTAGACCTAAAAGACTATGTAACAAACACACTAGATAGTACTATCAATGATAAAGAATACATATTATCAAGAAATCCAAGTGATGAAACAACATATTTCCTATACTTCAAAGATAATTTATTAGATGGAACATACAAATTAGTAGTTAGCTTATACGATAATAATAACTATATAGGAGAAGTATATAAATACATAATAATAAAATAGGAGGTTTATATGACAAGAAAAGAAATAGAAGAATTAACAGATGAAGAAATAGTAGAATTATCCAAAGTAATAGATAATTTTATAAACTTTCTCGAAAAAGAATTAGTAGGTGATAAAAATGCTAGATGAATACAAAAATAAAATAGAATTACAAAAAGAAGTATTATCATCACTTCCACGAAACAACAATAAAAACAACAAATCATATCAAGCAAAAATAGAAGAATTACTAGGAGAATACCAAATAGATAAAGAGGTAGTAGAAGAAGAAATAACCAAAAGAAAAAATAGATATCTATCATTAGAAGATGATAAAAATATAGACAATCTAACAAAAAAAATAGACTTACTATTACCTCAGCTTCCTATTTTAAACAAATATAATTCCTCTTATGAAAAAAGTAATCTAGATATAATACTATATGAATTAGGACACTTTTATAAAACAGATTTAGATAAAGTAAATAAAGACATAAACGAGGCTTTAGATATCTTTAAAAAAGTAGGAGTTCCTCTAGCAGTAGAAGACTTTAGTTATAGTTATCATAGTAGTAACTATATGAAAAAATACCTATCTAGTGAAGAAAAAGAAGAACTAAAGAAAGACTTTGAAGATATATATTGGAAGTGTCCTGATATAATAACACATATAACATTAAACTTCAAATATTTATATTGCAAAAACAAGAAAAAGTTTGACACATATTATGATACATTAGAAGAAGATTTATCAAATAAAAAAGTATTAGAAGAATATAAAGAACTATATATAAATAGAAGTACACTAATAAGAAATAATGCCTATTTAATGCAAAAAAATCTATTAGAAGGAAAATTAAATATCAGTGATTACACATTAGATAAAGTAAATAAAGCATATAGTTATTTACTAGAGGACCATAGAACCGAGAAGACAAATAATGATATAGAAAAATTATATTATTCTATAATAGAATATAAAAATTATTTAGAGTTTGATTATATAATAAGTGATATAAAAGAACTATATAAAGATAAGGATAAATATAAAAATATCTATAGTAGTAAAAAGAAAGAAATAGATAAAATAGAAAGAATTATTCTAAAGAATAATAAAAAAATATTAAAATTAGTAGCAAAAAATAAAATAAATAAAATAGATGTACTAAATAGTAAAGTAAATATAGATATAAATAAATTAAAAATATTATATGAAGAGTTAGAAAGAAATTATTTCTTAGAAAAAATAGCCACTCTAGAAGAAGATACCACTATATACGATATACTTTTACTAGCAGATTCTAATTATAATTATTTAATAGAATTATTAAAAAATAAAGAAAAAGATATACAAGAAATAGAAAAATTAAGATTATTTGTTTATAATCCTTATAACTATATTTTAAATAATATTTTATTATCTGAAGAAAAAGATATTAGTATACTTATAATGGATAGATATAATTTATTTGGATTTGATTTAACAAAAGAGAAATTAGAAAAAGATAATATAGATAATCTAATTAAACAATTAGAAGTAATTCTAAATAGTATAGTTATGAATAAAAATAACATTACAGAAAGTAGAATAAGATTTTTAAAAGATACAAGTTTATAACTATTTTGTTATTATGCCCTCTAAGTCTTTTGTCTTAGAGGGTTATTCTAAAGCTTATTCTAAGTTTTAGAATAAATATCAACCATATATATTATATTTGGTGTGAATACCAATTTTAATAAAAATATTTTCAAATATATTGTATTTAAATTAATTTTATGCTATTATCTATATATAAAGTATGAAAGGAGAATCCCCTTATGAAATCTAAAATAATTTGCAATTATAAAGTACCAAATAATTCACAAGTGTTAGATAAAAATAATAATTATTTTTTGATTTCTATGTCCCAAGAATATAATAACATCCAAACAAGAATCTGTTCTAGGGGGGGGATGGTTTCAAACCTTATAAGTAAAGACTTTATAAGTAATTTAAATAGAATTAAAGACTATGAAGTAACTAGTAGAAATACTA
>USIB01000029.1 GCA_900554615.1 uncultured Mycoplasmatota bacterium
ATAAGATTAATATTCTTGATACTCCAGGACATGCTGATTTTGGTGGTGAAGTAGAGAGAATTATGAATATGGTTGATGGTGTTTTATTACTTGTAGATGCTTATGAGGGTACTATGCCACAAACTAGATTTGTTCTTAAGAAAGCACTAGAAGCAGGTGTTAAGCCTATCGTTGTTATTAATAAGGTTGATAAACCTACTGCTAGAGTAGAGAAGGTACTTGATGAAGTTATTGATTTATTTATTGAACTAGGTGCTAGTGAAGAACAACTTGATTTTAAAGTTGCTTATGTTAGTGCTTTAAATGGTACTGCTAGTTTAAATCCTGATATTAATACGCAAAGTGAAAGTTATGATGATATCTTTAATTTAATTATTGATGAGATTCCTGAGCCTAATGCTAATCCAGATGGTAATTTACAATTTCAACCAGCACTTTTAGATTATAATGAATATGTTGGTAGAATTGGTATTGGTAAAGTTCATAGTGGTACTTTAAAAGTTAATGAAATGGTATCTTGTGTTAGATTAGATGGTAGTATTAAACAATTTAGAATTCAAAAATTATTTGGTTTTGATGGTCTTAAGAGAGTAGAAATTAATGAGGCTAAGGCTGGAGATATTGCTGCGGTTGCTGGTCTTATGGATATTTCTGTTGGTGAAACGGTATGTAATGTTGGTAAAGAAGAGGCTCTTCCTATACTTAGAATTGATGAGCCTACTTTAAAAATGACATTTATGGTTAACAATAGTCCTTTTGTTGGCAGAGAAGGTAAGATTGTTACTGCTAGAAAAATTGGTGAGAGATTATTTAAAGAGACACAAAAAGATGTTAGTTTGAAAGTAGAAGAATCTGGTAATGAGTCTTGGGTTGTATCAGGTAGAGGTGAACTTCATTTATCTATTCTTATTGAAAATCTTAGAAGAGAAGGTTTTGAACTTCAAGTGTCTAAACCTGAGGTTATTGTTAGGGAAATAGATGGTGTTAAGTGTGAACCTTATGAAGATGTGCAGATTGAAGTTAGTGATGACTCTGTAGGTAATGTTATTGAGGCTCTTGGTTTAAGAGGTGGAAAGATGGATAATATGTCTAATGTTAATAATTTGATTAGACTTAATTATACTATTCCTTCAAGAGGTTTAATTGGCTTTAATACTAACTTTATGACTATGACTAAGGGTTATGGTATTCTTAATCATACTTTTAAAGAGTATTTACCTATTGAAGATATTAATTCTACTGAGAGAAAAGTTGGTGTGCTTGTTGCTACTGAGGCTGGTAAGGCTACGGCTTATGCTCTTGGTCAATTAGAAGACAGAGGTGTTATGTTTATTGAGCCTGGTACTGAAGTTTATGAGGGTATGATTGTTGGTGAATGTAATAGAGAGAATGACCTTGCTGTTAATGTTGTTAAGGGTAAACAACTTACTAATACAAGGGCATCTGGTTCTGACCATACTGTTGTACTTAAAAGACCTAGACCTCTTACTCTAGAATATTGTTTGGATTATATTAATACTGATGAGTTAGTAGAGATTACTCCGGAGAATATTAGACTTAGAAAGTTTATTTTAAATACAGAAGCAAGAAAGAAGTTTGATGCAAAGAAATAACTTCTTTTTTTGATATAAAAAAATACCTAGATAGGTAGGTATTTAGTTATTTTATTCCTTTACTTTTGTATTCATCGAATAGTTCTTTGAATCTAGCAAAATGGATTATTTCTCTTTGTCTTAAGAATAGTAATGGTCCTATGACATCGGGGTCATTAGTTAGGTTGATTAGGTTTTCGTAAGTGGCTCTCGCTTTTTGTTCGGCAGCCATATCTTCGGATAAGTCGGCAAGTGGGTCTCCGGTTGTTGCAAAATATGATACAGTAAATGGTACGCCGTTGGAGTCAGTTGGATATAGTCCATAACCATGTTCAGCATAGTGGGATTCTAATCCTGCTTCTTTTAATTCTTTTAGGGTTGCACCATTTAATAGTTGATATATCATAGCGGATATCATTTCAACATGGGCTAGTTCTTCAGTTCCAATATCAGTAAGCAAAGCTTTTCCTTTATCATCTGGCATTGTATATCTTTGGTTTAGGTAACGGAAGGCTGCTGCTAACTCACCATTGGCTCCTCCATATTGTGTTACGAGATATTTTGCCATGCGTAAATCTTTCTTTTTGATATTAACGGGATATTCTAATGATTTTACATATTTCCACATTATTTTTGCACCTCCCATGGCCATGGTGAATTGTTCCATAACCAAGTATTTGTTTGGACGGGACTACTTAGTGTCATTGGTCCATATTTACTTTCGTAGATGGTTATTAATTCTTTTTCTTTCTTTAAATAACTATTATATTTGTTTAAGATATTGATATCATTTGGATATAGGTCTAAGTATAGTCCTAATTCTATCATAGCAAATCTATTTTCATCTATTTGTAATATTAAATCTTCTCTTTCGCTTGAAGCCTTTAACTCTTGTGGTTTATAGTTTTTGTATTCATCATATAGACTATTGAATAGATTACCTCTTTTGAAACCTGTTTGTGAGTCTGCGATATTACTACTAGTGCTTGTATTTGACATTATGTAATTATTAGGGAACATATTTTGATAGTTCATGTCATTCATCATGGTATTTGGGTTTGTCATAAAGTTCATATCATTATAGTTATTTAAATAGTTATAATAATCGTTAAAATTATTCATATTTTTTCCTCCTAAAATAGGTTATGCTTCTTAGGTGTTTTGTGTATGGGGGAATACCTAAGTATTTTTAAATGTTGACAAGAGTGTAATTTTAAAATATAATTTTAATAGGTTTGGTGGTAGTTATGTTTTGTAAGGAAAATACTCCTGTTGGTTTAAAAAATGATAATTTTAGGGAATGTGTAATGGTTATTTCTTATCCTATTAGGAGTTATAAAGAGGAATATTTGAAGTTACTTGGGGATTTTGTTTGTGATAAGAGTTTATTATATGATACTGATAAGAAGAAGTATTTGGCTCTTATTGATAATTATTTGTTATCTTGTAATGGTAGAGTACTTTTTTTAGGTGATAGTCCTTTTTTGGAGTTTAGGCTTTCTTTCCCTTCTTATAATAGTTTGGGAACTGATGTTCTTCGTGATGTTTTACTTTTTATTAAGGATATTATTTATAATGCTCTTCCTTTTGATGATGATAGGGTTAAAGAGGTTAGTTCTATTATTAAAGGCAATATTGATAGGGGATTTAAAGATGCTTTTTGGTACTATGATTATATGAATGATAAGATTATTGATGAGGATAATTTTTTGGTTAGTAGTGTTACTTTGAATCCTAGTTTACTTGATGATGTTAATGGTGATAACTTGTTTTCTTTTTATAAGGATATTATAAAGAATCCTCCTTTTATCTTTCTAGCAGGTGATATTGAAGATGGTAGTGTTGATATTGTTAAGAATGTTTTTCTTGATGGCAAGATATGTGATATTTCTTTTGATAAAAGATATAGTCATTTTTGTAAGAGAATTAATGATAATGTTAATGTTGTAAGAGAGGTTACTTCTTTTAAAACTAGTTCTGTTTATTATAATTATAAAGTTAAGGATATGGAAGGAACTAGGGATAGGGTTTTGCTATCTACTATCGGAAGGCTTATTTCTTCTTCTGACTCGGATGTTTTATTTAATACTTTGAGAGAAGAGAATAATTTGGTATATAGATGTAATTCTTCAGTATATGGTAATTTTGGCTGTTTAGTTATTAAGTCTTTTACGGATAAAAAGAATATTGATTTGGTATGTTCTTTATATAAGGATGTTATTGATAAAGTTAGTGATGTTAATTATATTGAGAGTAAACTTCCTTTATTTATTGAAAGGTCTTCGGTTGCTATTAAACTTAAGAAGGAGAGTATATGGAATATTTTGTTTACTTTTATTGATAAGTTTTTTGAGTTTGATATGGATGATTATTTGGATATTTTAAAGGATATTACACCAATGGAGATTAGTTCTTTTATTAAAAATAGGCTTATTCTTACGGATATTTATATTGGAGAGGGTGATATGAATGAATAAGGCAGAGTTTGTTTATTTGGATAATGGTCTTACTATTCTTATTTATTCTGATAAGAGTAAGATTAGTAATCATATTGAACTTATTACTTTTTTAGGTGGTAAATCGAGAAGTTATATTGATTATGATGGAGTTTCGAACGAGATTATACCTGGTAGTGCTCACTTTTTGGAACATTATGTTTGTGAGAGAAGTATTAATGGTAATTTGATTGATAATCTTAAGAAAATGGGTGTTATTTCTTCTAACGCGTCTACGAATAATTTTGTTACTTCTTTTTATGCTGATATGGTATGTAATTTTGAATCTTGTTTAGAGATGTTTTTGAAATGTATTTATAATCCTGTTTTTAATGATGATAATGTTTTGGATACTAAGCATGCTGTTTTGAATGAGATTAGAGATGATGATGATAATTTTAGAAGGAAGATTAGTTATAGGATTGTTAGTAATGTTTTTTATAATAATGTTAGAACTTTAGGGGATATGGATAGTGTTAATATGATTGATGCTAATTACTTAAAGAAGTTATATGAATGTACTTATACTCCTAGTAATCAATTACTTGTACTTGCAGGTTGTTTTGATTATGATGATACTTTGAAGTATGTTAGAGAGTTTTATGATAATATTTCTTTTAAGTGTAATAGAAGACTTCTTTTGGAAAAAGAGAAGAGTAGTGTTGTTTTGAAGAGAGATGTCTTTGTTTGTGATATTATGGAAGAGATTATTATTTCTTTTAAAATTGATGTAAGTAATCTTAATAATTTTGATAAATATAGACTTGATTGGTATTTGGGGGCTTTTTCTCTTATTAATTTTTCTAAATATTCTAGTATTAGTGATTATATTAGAAGTGATTCTTCTTATATGGGTGATATTAGTTTTTCACAAGGTAATTTTGGGGATTATGTTTTATTTGAAATTGCTGTTTATACTAATAAGTATGAGGAGTTTAAGAACTTAGTTCTTTCTAATATTAATAATTTTAGGGATAATACGAGGGAAGAGTTTGAGTATTATAAGAAGCATTGTAAGACAAAGGTTTCTGTTAGGAAAGATAATATTAGTAGTTATATTATTCCTATTATTCAAAATTATACTGATTTTAATTATCCTTATGATGATACTATGGATTTTATTGATAGTTTGAATTATGATGATTATATTGAGATGATAGGGAATCTTGATTTTTCTAATTATAGTTATTTATGTGTTAAGAGGAAATAATTTTCTTCTTTTTTTCTTGACAATGGTTTTAATATGTAGTATGATTTAATTGTACTAGTGCAAGTAGTACAATCATATATTATAGAGAAAGGAGTTTTTATATGATAAAGATAGATAAGTTATCGAAAAAATATGATAAGGATTATGTGTTAGAAAATCTTAGTTGTAATATTAAGGATAATTCTATTTATGGTTTAGTTGGAGCCAATGGCTCTGGTAAGAGTACTCTTCTTAGAACTATTATGGGTATATATGAGGCTGATGGTGGTGCTATATCTGTAGATGGAGAAGGTGTTTATGATAATGAAATTATGAAGGAGAAGATGGTTTTTATTCCTGATGATTTGTTTTTTTATCCTGGATATACTTTAATGGATACTGCTAGATACTATGAGTCTATGTATAAGGATTTTGATATGAATTATCTTAAGGAACTTGCTAAGACTCTTAATCTTAGTCTTAATAAGAAGATTAGTACTTTTTCTAAGGGGATGAAAAGACAATGTGCTCTTATTTGTGCTATATGTACTAATTGTGATTATATGCTTTTTGATGAGACTTTTGATGGACTTGACCCTGTTATTAGAAACTTAATGAAGAAGATTCTTATTAAACAAATGAATAAGAAGAGAACAACGATTATTATGACTAGTCATAATCTTAGAGAACTTGAGGATATTTGTGATAATCTTGGATTATTATATCAAGGTGGTATTTTATTTGAGAGTGATATAGATACTATTAAGACAAATATGTTTAAAGTTCAGATATCTTTTGAGAAGAATTTTGATAGGGAAGACTTTGAGGAGTTTAATATTTTAAGCTTTAAAAAGCAAGGTAGTGTTGCTACGATTATTATTAAGGATACTGATGGTAAGAGTAAGAAGAAGTTAGAAAAGATGGAACCTTTAATACTTGATTATCTTCCACTTACTTTGGAAGAGGTATTTATTTATGAAATGGAGGCTTTAGGATATGAGTTTAACAAGTTTGTTTAATTTTAGTTATTTAAAAGAAAATATTAAGAAGTCTAAAGCTATTATTCTTTTATGTATGTTATTACTTCCTATTCTTAATGGTATTATTCTTCTTATGCATGGTAGTACTGGTGATAATTTTGTTGCTAGTATTTATGATGTATCTGGTATTATATTATTTGGTATGTATATTATACCAATAGTTCTTTCTATTACTTTATTTAGTTTTATATATAAAAAGGGAGCAGTTGATTTTACTTTATCAATGCCCATTAATAAAAGACAAATATTTTTAACTAATACTATAGGTGGAATGGCTATTATACTTATTATGCAAATTATTAATTTTATTGTTATGTTATTAGTTAGTTTAATATATAGTAATATTATTGTTTCTTATAAGATGTTATTTGATATTTTACTTATGTATTCTATATCTTATATATTTGTATTTGTTTGTACTAATATTGCCGCTAGTGTATCTTCAAATAAGATTACAACAATAGTAGTTACTTTACTTATTATGTTTTTAATTCCATTTATTAGTACATTTATTAATTCTAATGCTTTTACTTATTATGGTAATAGTGATGTTAAAGTTGAATGTACGAGTGATAGTTGTAAGCCAAAAAATTATTATTGTGATACTGTTAAATGTGAAATAGATAAAAAGAATAATATTTATACTGCTAATATAAGAAAGTATGATAATGTTACTTATACTTTACCTTATGAATTTATAAAAGATAATTTATTTGGATTTGAAAGTGATAATAGAGTAAATACTTCAATTATTAAGATGATTATACTTAGTATTATATATATAATAGTTGGTACTATGTTATTTAATAATAAGAAGTTTGAGATTGTTGGTACTTCATTTAGAAGTGAGAAAGCACATATTTTAGTTAGAACTTTAACTACTATTCCTATTGTATGTCTTGCTTATGTTGTACTTAAAAATAGTAGTATATCTAGTTATGATATCTTTTCTATTGCTTTACTGCTTGTACTTATATTTACTTATTTAATTATATATGATTTGATTACAAGAAAGAAAGTTACTAATTTCTTTAAAATGGCTATTTGTTTAGCAATAGTTGGTGGTGTTACTACAGTAGTAGGAGCATTGGTGGATGTTGATAGTTATAGTATTAAGGCTAAAGATGTTAAAGAGATTTCTTTCTTAGATGATAACGGTAATGTTATTGGAAGTACTAAGAATACAGAAGTTATTAATAATAGTATATCGTTACTTTTAGATACTGAAGCTTTAGAAAATTATACTTATAGCTATACTATTAAGACTAAAGTAAAAGGTAGTACATATCGTTTTAATATTTATACTACTAAAGATAATTATAATCATATTAATAATATTCTTATTAATGATAAAGAATTTAGTAAAGATTTTAATAAATATAAAAATAATGATATATTTGGTATTAAATATAAAGATGGTTATAATAGAACAAATGATAGTAATCTTTCTGATATGATTGTTAATAAATATAAAAATGATAAGAATATATTTATGAATAATAATAGCGATAATGATTTATTTAATGTTACTCTTTATGTTTATAATGGCTTTAATGTAAAAGAAATTGACTTTGATGCAAGTGGAGATAAGAATTTAGAAGTTGGCCTTTTAAGATATTATAATGCTAATACTAAGAAGATGTTTAGTAAGATAAATAGTGATAATGATATATATAATTATTATATAGATGATACTTATTGTATATATAATTTTGAATATTATAATGAAATTAGTAAGTTTATTATAGATAATATAGATGATGATTTTGATATTAATAAAGATTATGGTTACATTAGTACTTATACACATAATGGAAAAAATGTTTTTGTTACTAATAAAGTAGATGAACTTAATTTATTAAAAAGTAAATATGCTTCTCTTGATACTGATGTAGTAATAGATGGGGAGTAGGTGATTAGAGATGAGACAGATTATGATTAATTTGGATTATCAAAGTAGAACTCCAATATATGAACAGATTGTTAATGGTATTGAGAAGTATGTGGCTTTAGGAATTCTTAAAGAGAAAACACAGATTCCTTCGATTAGGGAGATGGCTAGTAGTTTGGGAATTAATCCTAATACAGTTAAAAAGAGTTATGATATATTAGAGGGTAGAGGGGTTATTACCACTATTAGCACCAAAGGGACTTTTATATCAGAAGATACTAAGAAGGCTACTGATGAAAAGATTAATAAAGAAATTAGTATTATTAGAGAAAAAATTGATGAACTTACTAAGATGGGTATTAGTTATGAAGAAGTTATAGAAAGGATAAAGAAATGAAAATATTAGAGGTTAAAGATTTATGTAAAAATTATGGTAAAGGTAGTACTTTAGTTAAGGCACTTGATGATGTATCTTTTTCAGTAGAAGAAGGAGAGTTTGTTGCAATTGTTGGTTCTTCTGGTAGTGGTAAATCAACACTTTTACATATTCTTGGAGCAGTTGATAAACCTACTAGTGGAAAAGTTATTATCGGGGAAGTTGATGTCTTTAAACAGAAAGATGATGCGTTATCGATATTTAGAAGAAGAAAAGTAGGACTTATATATCAATTTTATAATTTGATTCCTATTCTTAATGTTGAAGAGAATATGACTTTACCAATATTACTTGATGGTAAAAGTGTTGATAAGAAATATTTGAAGGAATTAATAGATATATTAGGATTAGAGAGAAGAGTTAATCATCTACCTAATGAACTTTCGGGAGGACAACAACAAAGGGTATCGATAGGTAGAGCACTTATATCTAGACCGGATATAATACTTGCTGATGAGCCTACTGGTAACTTGGATTCTAAATCTAGTAAAGAAATTATGGATTTATTAAAACTTTCTAATGAAAAATATAACCAAACTATTATTATGATTACTCATGACTTGAATCTTGCTAAAGAGGCTAATAGAATTATTACTTTGGAAGATGGGCATATTGTTAAGGATGAGAAGATAAAATGAGTATAATGAATAAACTTACGATTAAGAACTTGTGTCTTAATAAAAAGAGAACGATTGTTACTATTATTGGTATTATTTTATCGACTGCATTGATGGTTGGCATTGGATTACTTTTTTCTTCCTTTCAAGACTTGATGATTAGAGATACTATTAGTTATAATGTAAGATATGAGGCTTATTATGGTAATGTTGATTTAGAAAAAGTTAATAATATACAGGATAAAGATTTTGATTATTTTTATGAGAAGCCAATTGGTTTTAGTAGAGTTTCTTCTAGTAACGAATATAAGCCTTATATTTATATTGTTGGGGTGAATAGTAAGTACTTTGATGAACTTAAACTAATGGAAGGTACTTTTCCTAGTAATGAAAATGAGATTGTTATATCTCATCATGCTATAACTAATGGTGAAATTAATTATAAGGTAGGAGACTCTGTTACTTTTACTTATGGAAGTAGAAATATTGATGGAAAAATTACTTTAAGTAATAGTGATTATGTTGAAGGAGAGACTCTTGATATTACTAATGAGGCTACTTATAAGATAGTAGGAATTGTAGAGAGAAGTAATTTTGAGAGTTATTCAGCATGTGGTTATATGGCCTTTACACTTGATGTAAATAATGATAAAGGGAATGTAAACTTATATGTTATGTTTAATAAGAATAAGAAGATTATTAAACAATCTGAAGAACTTGCAAAAGAGTTAGGTTATGATGATTATATTAGTTATAATAGTACACTACTTGCTTTATATGGTGAGAGTACTTATGGGAATATAATGTCTACGATGGTTAGTATGATGACGATTATGCTGGCTTTAGTTAGTATTGGTTGTATTATTGTTATTTATAATTCTTTTGCTATTTCAGTAATGGAGAGAAAGAAAGAGTTTGGATTACTTTCTAGTGTTGGTGCCACTAGAAGGCAGTTATCACATACGGTATTTTTTGAAGCAGTTATAGTTGGTATAATTGGAATTGTTCTAGGAATAGTGGGTGCTTATATTGGTATAGGCTGTGTTGTTCTTGTTATTAATAATTTAATTAGTGATATTTTGGAATATAAATTATATCTTGTTACTAATCCTTTATTTATTATTATTCCTGTTGTATTTATGATTTTGGTTATTGGTGTTTCTGCTTTTCTTCCTTCTAGAAGGGCAAGTAAGGTGTCTCCGATTGAGGCGATTAGACAAAATGATGATATTAAGATTAATAAGAAGAAGATTAGAACAAGTAAACTAATTAATAAGTTATTTGGTGTAGAAGGGGAAATTGCTCTTAAGAATATTAAAAGAAATAAGAAGAAATATAGAGTTACTATTGTTAGTTTATTTATTAGTATTGTTTTATTTATATCATTTTCTTCATATATGAATTATACTTTAAATACTGCTAGTAGCGTTATGGGTGAAGTGCCTTATGATTATCAGATTAGTTATTTTGGTGATGATACTAATAATGATAAGGAAGCACTAAATAAAATTAATGAGATAGTTAAAAGTAGTGATGTTAAAGAATATGTTTCTTATGGTGTTGGTAATTTATCTATAATTGGTAATTATACTTATAGTGATGAATATCTTGACTTTTATAAGAGTGCTTATGGCGATGATGGTATAAAGGCTTTAAATAATTTAAAATATCAATATATTTCTATTTTAGTACTAGATGATAATTCTTATAATAAATATAAAAAGTTAATTGGTTTAGATAAAGATAGTGTTATTTTACTTAATAAATTTAGGGGCGTTAGTTATGGTAATAATAAGAGAGTTAATTATAATATTCCAGTAATTAATAGTGGTGATATTAATATTAAGATATGTAATTTTGATAATGATGAAGATACTACTAAGTATTGTAATAAGAATATAGATAATATTTTTGTTACTAATAAGTCTTTTGATTTGATTGAAGAGTTTTCTTATATGAGTGATTTTAAACTTATTGTTAATAAGAAGTTATATGATAGTATGTTTGGCGTTGATACTGATTATATTCAATTTAATATTTTAAGTGATAATACTAATAATATTGATAAGTTAACTAAAGAATTGGATAAATATAGTAATGTTAATTATACTAATATTAAAGAAGCTATGAAGCAAGCTAATAATATGATTTTAGTAGTTAAAATACTTATGTATGGATTTATTAGTCTTGTTACTTTAATAGGAGTTACTTCGGTATTTAATACTATATCTACTAGTATGGCACTTAGAAAAAGAGAATTTGCGGTTCTTAGAAGTATAGGGCTTACTAATAGAGGGTTTAATAAGATTTTATTCTTTGAGAGTTTATTCTTTGGTATGAAGTCTTTATTATTTGCTATTCCTGTTAGTATAGGGGTTACTATTCTTATTCATTATTCTCTTGCTGATATGATGAGTATTAGTACGATTATTATTCCTTGGAAATATATTATTATATCTATTGTTTCTGTATTTTTGATTGTACTTCTTACTATGATGTATAGTACTAGTAAGATTAAAAAACATAATATTATAGAACAGATAAGAGAAGAAAATATTTAAAAAAATACTTTCTTTTTCTTTTACTTTGATATATAATTAAATTGAGGAGAGTGATATGATGGCTAAGTTTTGTTCTAATTGTGGGAATGAACTTCCAGAAAATGCTGGTATGTGTGTTAAGTGTGGAGTTATGATTAACGATACTAGTAGTCAAAAAAATAAGAAGAAAGGTTTTCCTGTTTGGGCTATTGTGTTAATAGTGGTTTTTTGTATAATTATTCTTCCTATAGTTATTCTTGTTCTTCTTGCTATTCTTTGCTTTAATTATATAGAAAAAAGTGATATTAATATTGAGGATTATATTAATGAGATTGTTTCTGTTAGGGGAACGATAGGGGATAGTTTAACTGATGGAGATATTAAGATTACACTTACTTCTGTTGAAAAATATGATGAAATTGAATTAGATGGTGTAAGTAGTAAGCCTACTGAAGGATATGAATATTTGGTTTTATTTTTTGATGTTCAAAATATTTCTGATGAAGTTTTATATGTATCTACTTATAATTTTAGTGGGAAAGTTGATTTTAATATAATTGATAGTAAAGTTTTTGATGGTACTATTAATAATAATAAAATGCTTGGTTCTAATATTAAATCAGGAGATGGCACGACAGGATTTGTTCTTTATGAAGTTCCTACTGGATGGAAGAACTTTACAATTCAATATAAGGAAAACTCTTTTGATAGAGAAAGTATTACATTTGATATTGCTAATGATGATAGTAATAGTGAAGTGTAGTTTTTTGGGAGAATATTATGAATATTGTTGATGTTATTATTATATTATTACTTATAGTTGGTGGTATTTCTGGCTTTAAGGCTGGGGTTATTAGAAAACTTGCTGACTTTGTTGGTTTATTTGCAGTTATTATACTTGCATTTTATTTAAAAAATTATTTGTCTGTTATTATGTATGAGAACTTGCCATTTTTTAATTTCTTTGGACTTATTAATGGGATAAATGCTCTTAATATTTTACTTTATGAAGTTATTGCTTTTTTGGTAATTTTTACTGTTCTTTTGGTAATACTTAGAGTAGTTCTTATGTTAACTGGTTTTATTGAGAAGATACTTAAGGCTACGATTATTTTTAGTATTCCTTCTAAGATACTTGGTATTTTTGTTGGAGTTATAGAGATGTATGTATGGATATTTATAGCACTTGTTATTGCTACTTTACCTATATTTGATTCTTCATTTTTAAAGGGTTCTAAGATGTCTAATTATATTCTTGATAATACTTTAGTTTTATCTAGTGTTTCTGAAGAAATTACGGATACTTATGGTGATGTATATAGTATAATTAATAATAGAAAGGGTAAAACTAATGAAGAGATGAATGAAGAGATACTTAAGGTTTTAATTGATAAGAATGTTGTTACCAAAGATTCTGCTAAAAAGTTAGTAGATCAGAAAAAGATACATATTAATGATATGTCAATTATTGAATAGAGGAGGTTATTATGGGTTTGATTCATTATGAAGAGGGTTTTGATAAATTGATAGAGAAGAAAGCAATAGTAGATTTTTATGCTACTTGGTGTGGTCCTTGTAAGATGTTTGGACCTGTATTTGAAGATGTTTCTCTTAAGAATGATATTAATTTTGTTAAGGTTGATGTTGATAAGTATAGTGAGATTGCAAGGAAATATGGGGTTATGACTATTCCGACAGTTATTTTATTTAAAGATGGGGTAGAAGTTAAGAGAAATATTGGATTTATGTCAGAAGAAGAACTTAGTAAATTTTTAAAGTAAATTACTAATTCTTTTTTTTGTGAAAAATATATTGATTTTCTTTTAGTTTTTTGGTATGATTATTATGATAGAAGAGAGGAGGATATATATTTATGGAAAAAGAAGATAAGAGAGGAATATTTTTTGGTGTTATAGGAGTTCTTACTTTAATAGTAGCAATTATAGGGGCATCATTTGCTTATTTTACTATTAATGCTAGTAGTAGTAAAAATGCTGTTACTGTTAATGCTGCTACTGTAAAGATTGTTTATAGTGAAGGTGATAAAATTGCAATGGATGGTTTAATACCTGCTACTAGAGATGATGCTATAGAGGCTTTACAAAGAGGTTTAAGAGGTGATACTTATAAGGTTAATGAGGCAGATGTTCCATATACTCCTTGTAAAGATGATAATAATTATACTGTTTGTGGTTATTATGAATTTTCACTTAAGAATGATGGAGATAATCCTGTTGAATTAAAGGCTTATATTACTCCTGAACAACTTGCTGCAGCAGTGGTTGATGAAGAGAATTCAGAAAATAATAAACCTGCTGAAATTGGTTTTAGAAACCTAAACTATATCTTATTTGATAGAACTGCTATTAAGGGTACTACTCCACTTGATTTAGCAAATAATGGAACTGAAGTTTATGCTGGCGTTGTACCATTTGATGCTGATAATAATCTTTATGATACTAAGGGATTTGGTATTTTAGGTGAAGATATTAATAAGACTTTATCTATTGCAGGAAAAGGTGTTGAAACTAAGAAATATCGTTTATTTATTTGGTTAAATGATACTAATGATAGTTCTAATGATTTAGAACAAGGTGCTACATTTAAGGGTACTATTCATATTGATTTACCAGGTACTGAAGGAAAAATTCATGGTGTTGTAGAATAATATTTATAAACTCACTATTATGTGGGTTTTTCTTATGCCACTTCAATCATAAACAAGTTTATGTTTTCCGTGGTATGAGGAAGCCTCTAAAGAGAGTCTTCCGGCTCTACAACATCTAGTGGGGAGTAAAAAATAACGATTTTGACTTTCTGGTGGG
>USIB01000030.1 GCA_900554615.1 uncultured Mycoplasmatota bacterium
AATGGTACTAAATTAAGATTAAAAGGTAAAGGAATAGATAGTGATATTAATAATAGAAAAGGTGATATGTATGTTATTATTAATGTTGTAATACCTTCGAAGATTAATAGAAAACAAAAAGAACTATTTAAATTATTATCAGAAACAGAGTTAGATGATGATATTGAATTTACTAAATATAATAAAAAATTAAAGGACTAGGAATGGTTCTTTAATTTGCTTTTTAGTGGAAATATCTTGCTTTATTAATAAAAAGTGATATAATATTGGGTATATAGGAGGGAATTATGGCTAAAAGAATAAATCAAAGACTAGCAAGTGCTTTACTAGCAGCATCTATATTATTTACTATGTCATCTTGTTCGTCTAAAAATAATAATAAAGATAATAAAAATAATGATGATAATCAAGATAGAAATGTTGAAGATAATATAGTAGATGATTCAAATAAAACAGAAGAAAATAATACTATCATAGAAATAAGTCGTTTTGCATATTTGACTTGTGATACACCTCTTTATAATGAGAAGGCTGAAGAGATAGATTACATAAATAAATATCAAAAAATATCTATAGTAGGGGAATATAATACATATACAGAAATATGTTATTATAGAAGTGAAAATGATGTAGTACATGGATATATTCCTATTGATATATATGAGAGATTACCAAGCGTGTTTGTAGAAGTAGATATTAGTGATAAGATAGTAAATGTATACAAAGATAATGATGATTATTGTTTAGCAAAAGCAGAAACTAGTGATGATGTACAAAATAGAGAAGGATACTTTGATGTTGAGTATAAAGAGTTTGATACTTATTTGGATGATGTTCATACAGATTTTTGGGTACAACTAAATAATGATACTGGTTTTTGTAATGCTTCTTATGATGAAAGTCAAAAAGATAACATATATTTATCATATGAATCTGCTAAAGAGGTTTATGAAAGAGTTAATCCTGGTACTAAAGTATTAATACATAAATAAAAAAGAACACTAAGTTCTTTTTTTCTTATCTATATCTTTTCATTCTAAAAGGTTTATCATAGATATCATATCCAAGTTCACTTATTCTTCTTACAACAAAAGTAAGAAGTCTATAATTTTTTAACTGGTCTTCTTTTCCCATTTGAATAAGAATATCGTCGTAGGCTTTAGCCCAAGTTAACTTATTTGGATTCTTATAATCAATAATAGCATGGGTAACCTCATTTACCTCATCAAAAATATCATCTGGTATAACGTATGAACCAGGTTCTTTATCGTTTTTCATATTATATTAGCCCTCCTGTAATTTTATTATAATACCTAATTATGTTTAAATCTGTAACCAATTTGGTTACAAACTAAGCAAAACAATAATACCTTTTTAGTCTTTTTGTAACAGAAAATTATAATTCTTTTTTAACTTTTTCATTGATGGGAATACTTCTAAAGAACTTGACAATAATATCTCTTACTTCATCATATCTATCATTCATAAATAAATCGTGAGTTAGAGAATGAAGTTCAATTAAAGTAACACTTTTAGATTTAATATTATCATAGACATATTGTACAGAATCAACAGGTACAATGTCATCTTTTTCACCATGTAATATTAAAGTAGGACAAGTAATATCTTTAATATCTTTAGTATGCTCTTCAACTAATTTCATAAACTCTTTAATAGTAGGAGCAGGTATTTTAAATATTCTAGATAGTACTTCTTCGGGAGCATAATTCTTAAATAGATTAGGTAATTTCTTAATACTTTCAATTACATCTACTTTATCTCCTTTGAATGCTAAGTAATGAAATGCAGGAGCAGCAAGAACAAGTTTTTTAACTTCTTTATATTTACTTGCTAGGTGTGAAGCAATAACTCCTCCCATACTATGACCAATAACATAAACTTCTTTGTAATTGGCATTAATAATCTTTTCGATTTCATCTTCTGCCTTTTTAATCCAATCTTCTCTAGTAACTTTATCTATTATCATTCTTTCGTGTCCTGGCAAGGTAAAAGTAAAAACATCAAATGAATTATATAACTCTAAATCATTACCAAGACTGTTATAATCATAATTGCCACCAGCAAAACCATGTATTAAAAGAATTGCTTTTTTAAATATTTTAATATTCATAATTTCTCTCCTTTACTATATTCTACCATACAATTATGATATTTCAAATACTTAAATTTAAATATTTATAAGGAATGACAATATTATAATCACCATAATAGTAAGGAGCAACTTGATATCTATCAAAATATATTATTAATCCATCATTAGATAAGTTAAATCTTTGATAGTTTTCTTTATCAGGAGAAGTACCCTCAAGCATCATACTATTAACTATTTTATTTTTAAATAAATCATTATTATTAAAATAATTTCTTGAATAATTGGATAATTTATTTAGTATATTTTTATCTTCTTTAATAAGATTATCAATAGTTATAAAATTATTACTTTTTGTATTATAATTAATAGTTTTAATTTCATAATTTGGATGAGCACCTCCAGTAAAGTAAGAAATATATAGTACTATAGATATATAACTTTTATACTTATATTCTTTGTAGGAGATAATTAAGAAGTAATAGTTATCAATGTTATCTTTTAAATAATAGTTAATAGTGGTACTGATTTTTTTGTTTAATTTTTTATATTTATATAATGGATATTTAACATTGATTTCTATATCAGTTTTATTATTGTAAATTCTTTTTTCATTATTATTATCATTTTTTAAATAAGTAAGTATTAATAATACTATACTAAGTATTATTAATAACAATATTAGTTTTTTCTTCATATTAAATATTATGTAAAATAAATATATTTAAGTATATATTATTTAGGTAGACAATTTTAAATTGTTGATATTTTCTATGACAAATAGGAACTTTTTTGTTATAATGTTAGTAGTGGAGGTGCTAATATGTCTGAGAGAGAATTAGATTCTAGTATAAATAATTATATTGAAACAAGACTATCTAAAAATTATGTAAAACAATTACAGTGGGATATGGCTATTGGACTTCAAGAAGTTGATAATCTAAAACCATCTAAGTATTTGGAAAAATTGTTACAAGAAAATGTGACAGGTGAAAAATCAATTTATGAAGTTGAACATGAATTAAAACAATATTATGTAGAAAAGGATAAAACTGATAAAACAATTCAAGATGAGTTTGAGTGTGATATTGTTTCTACTAGAATAGTTCAATTGTTAAATGAAGATAATTTTGAACTATCAGTAGACTATATAAAATATATTCATAGATATTTGTTTAAAGATGTTTATGAATTTGCAGGAGAGTTTAGAAAGGTAGATTTTTCTAAACATGAGAAAATTTTAAATAATGATTCAGTTGCATATGGTGATTGTAAGTTGTTAAAACAATCTTTAGATTATGATATATCATTAGAAAAAAATAAGAACTATGAAGAAATGAATATAGTTGATGTAATTAATAATGTAACTGAGTTTTCTTCAAGTATATGGCAAATACATCCTTTTAGAGAAGGCAATACTAGAACTACAGCAGTATTTATAGAAAAGTATTTAGTATCACTTGGGTATGATGTGGATAACACTATGTTTAAGGAAAAATCGGTTTATTATAGAAATGCATTAGTAAGAAGTAATTATTTTAATAATTATTTAAATATAAAACAAAATAATAGTTTTTTAATCAAGTTTTATGAAAACTTATTATTAGGTAAAAATAATAATTTACATTCAAGAGATTTAATTGTAGAAGAATTATTTATAAAGTAAATTAATATTGAGTAAAAATCTTGACTATATTAACATAATATGTTAATATATGTAGCGGGAGGACATAATTTGCAGATAATAGAAAGTAGTAAGTATAAAAGAGACTTTAAGAAATTAAAAAAGTATATTTAGTAATATGAAAGAACTACTTTCTAATGATTTGTGTAAAATATATGGCATAGAAAAAAAGAAAGGTAACTTAAAAGAAATATATACTGCTGAAGTTAATAAGAAAATTAGAATGTATATTCATCCAGTAGGAGAATATCCATATGATTTAGAACAAATAGAAATAGTGGAGTTAATAGAAATAGATGACAAGCACTATGGGGAGGGATAATTATGGGAAATGGAATAGGACCTTTTTTGAAGAGATATATGGAATATTATAATGTATCAGGAGTTGATTTTGCAGATAGTCTTGGTATTACTCCTAAACATTTAAGTGAGATAATAAATAAAAATATTGATATAAGTGATGAATTAATGCTAGCAATTAGTTTGATTACAGATTTAGACATTTCCTATATAATTAAGTTAGAAAATAATAAAAAATTAGTAAGATATATAAAGAGTGTTTTCAAGGAAGATGAAAATGTTAAAAAATATTTAGATAGTTTTTACTTTAACGATTTAGTAAAAAATAATTGGTTAACTCCTACTCATAAAGAAGATGTTTATAGTAATGCTATTGATTTACTTAAGTTCTTTAGAGTAAGAAACTTTGAAATATTAAATGAAAGAAAAAATAATATTTTATATAAAAAAAGTGATACTGCTGATAGTAATAAAGTTTTACTTTGGATAGCAAGATGTGATAGTATTGCTAGAATGCAGGAACCGAGTGATTTTAAAATGATTAATATTAGTGATATTTTAGATTTTCTTAAAGAGGAAAGAAATAAAAAAATAGATATTAATAATATGATTAAGTATTTTAATTCTAAAGGTTTATATTTAGTTATTACTGATGCTTTAAAGGGTACAAAAATAAGAGGGTGTAGTAAGGTTAAAAGGGATAAACCCGCTATCTACATGACGACATTATATAAAGATAAAGCATCTTTCTACTATGCACTATATCATGAAATTGGTCATATTAAAAAACATTATAGTAAAGCAAAAAATAAGTATATTGTTGATGGAGAAAATGATTTAGAGAAGGAAGCAGATTTGTTTGCTTTAGAAAATATGATTCCATCTAATTTATGGAATGAAATAACATCTTCTAGTGAGATGAAAGATATTAGTTTAAAAATAAGTAAAGAATATAATATACCAATGTGTTTTATTGTAAGTAGATTAGCAAAAGAAAACTATATATCTTATAGAAGTAATTTTTATAACCAATATATAGAAAAAATATAATATTTAAGTATATATTATTTGCTTTTATATGATAGATGTTACTGACATTCTATTTAGAGACAATATATATCATATTGGCTCTAAATAGCACTCTAAGACCTTAGACTTAGAGTGAAATAAAAATAACAAAAAGTAGTTGACAATCATAGTTTTTTAGCATATAATATGGTTATATTAAAACAAAGGAAAGAGACGGTATAGTAAAATAGTTATAGAGAACTAATGGTTGGTGGAAATTAGTATGATGGTTACTATATGAATCACTCTTGATGTGTTTTTCTGAAATAATATTTAGGAAAGACCGGAAGATATTCCGTTATCAAGTATAAGTGCACTTATGTGAAATAGGGTGGTACCGCGGTATATTCGTCCCTATGCGTAGGTGTCTTTTTTTGTTTTAGAAGTAAAAAAGTAAGAAAGAAGGAGAGAAAGATGAATTATAAAGATACATTATTAATGCCTGAGACAAGTTTTCAGATGAGAGGTAATTTACCAGAGAATGAAAAATTACAAAGAGAAAAATGGGAAGAAATGGATCTATATAATAAAATAAGAGAGAAAAACAAAGGAAAAACTCCATTTATTTTACATGATGGTCCACCATATGCTAATGGAGAAATTCATATAGGTCATGCTATGAACAAGATTTTGAAAGATTTTGTAAATAGATATAAAATGATGAGTGGATATGATATGATATATATTCCAGGTTGGGATACTCACGGACTTCCAATTGAGCAAGCCGTTACCAATAGTGGAGTAGATAGAAAAAGTATGGGTAAAGCAGAGTTTAGAGAACTATGCGAAAAATATGCATATGAACAAATTGAAAAACAAATGAAAGGTTTTAAAGAATTAAATGTATTAGGAGATTTTGAACACCCATATATAACATTACAAAAGGAATTAGAAGCAAGACAAATAGAAGTATTTGCAGAAATGGCAAAGAAAGGTTTAATATTTAAAGGATTAAAGCCAGTATATTGGAGTCCATCATCAGAGTCTGCTCTTGCTGAGGCTGAAATAGAATATCATGATAGAAAAGACCCATCAATATATGTTGCTTTTCCAGTAGTAGAAGGAAATGATACTGTAAATGTAGGTGATAATCTAGTAATATGGACTACTACACCATGGACTCTTCCATGTAATACAGGAATTGCTATTAGTGAAAAGTTTGATTATGTTAAAGTATTAGTTAACGATAAGAATTATATCGTTGCTAATGAATTATTAGATTCACTTGCTAAAGAGTTTGGTTGGGAAAACTATGAAGTAAAAGAAGTATTCTCTGGAGATAAGTTTAGAGGAGTAAAATATAAACATGTCTTTATGGATAGGGTATCACCAGTAATTGATGGCTTTCATGTAACACTAGATGCTGGTACTGGACTTGTACATATGGCCCCTATGTATGGAGCAGATGACTTTATTATAGGTAAAGAATATGGTCTAGAAATGATTAATGGTATTGATGACCAAGGTGTTTTAAATGAGTTATCAGGAGAGTTTAATGGTTTATTTTTTGAGGATGCTAATAAGGCTGTAACTGTTAAATTAGATGAACTTGGAGTACTTTTAAAATTAAAGTTTATTACACACTCATATCCACATGACTGGAGAACAAAGAAGCCAATAGTATTTAGAGCAACAAAACAATGGTTCTGTAGTATAGATAAAATAAGAGATGACTTGTTAAATGAACTTGAAAATAATGTAAAGTTTCATACAGAGTGGGGTAAGAAAAGACTATACAATATGATTCATGATAGAGGAGATTGGTGTATTTCTAGACAAAGAGTATGGGGAGTACCTATTCCAATATTCTATAATGAAGATGGTAGTGAAATTGTTGATTATGATGTTATGATGCATGTAGCGGATTTATTTAGAGAGTATGGCTCTAATGTTTGGTTTGAAAGAGAAGCAAAGGAACTTCTACCAGAAGGATATACAAATCCTGCTAGTCCAAATGGTAACTTTACTAAAGAAGAAGATATTATGGATGTATGGTTTGATTCAGGTTCTACTTGGAATGGAGTATTAATAGAGCAAGGTCTTCCATATCCTGCTGATATGTATCTAGAGGGTTCTGACCAATATCGTGGTTGGTTTAATAGTTCTTTAATCTGTGGAGTAGCAGTAACTGGTAAGGCTCCATATAAAGAACTTGTATCTCATGGATTTACTTTAGATGGTAATGGTAATAAAATGAGTAAGAGTCTAGGTAATGTAATAGCACCTGGTGATATGGTAAGATTACATGGTTCTGATATTTTAAGATTATGGGTTGCTTCAACTGACTATACAGAAGATGTTAGAATTAGTGATGATTTGATTAAGCAAGTAAAAGAAAGTTATCGTAAGATAAGGAATACTTATAAGTTTATGCTTGGTAACTTGAAAGGTTTTGATTATAATAAGGATAGTGTAAAGTATGAAGATATGCCTTATTATGATAAATATATGATGAATGAACTTAATAGATTTACTAAGAATATTTTAGAGGAATATAATAATTATAATTTCCAAAATGTATATAAATTAGTAAATAATTTTGTATCATTTACATTATCTAATTTCTATTTAGATTTTACTAAGGATATTCTATATATTGAAAAAGAGGATTCTTTAGTTAGAAGAAGTGTTCAAACAGTACTTTATAATATTTTAAATAATGAGGTAAGATTACTTGCTCCTATCCTTCCATATACTAGTGAAGAGGTATATAGTTTATTGGATTCTAAGTTAGAGTCTGTACATTTAGAAGATATGCCAGAGGCAGTAGAATACTCTGATAGTAGTGAAATAGAGGAATTATTTGATTTATTCTTTGAACTTAAAGATAAGGTTTATAAGAAACTAGAGGAAGCAAGAAATGATAAGTTAATTGGATCTGCTCTTGAGGCTGTAGTTAAGATTAATTTAGATGAAAAGTATAATATGGTTAAAGAGAAATTAGGTTCTTGTTTACATCAATTATTTATTGTTTCTAAGGTAGAATATACTACTCAAGGTGAAGAGGTAGTAATTGAGAAGAGTACTGGAGAGAAATGTAATAGATGTTGGAATTATGTTGATCATTTAAATGGGGACATTTGTGATAGATGTAATAGTATTGTAAATAATAAATAGAAAAATATCACTTCAAATGAAGTGGTGTTTTCTTTGGCCCCTTAAGCCAAAAGTATTTGTCTTTCGGGGTATGATGAAGCCTATTTTAGTCTTCATCATAAATAATTATGGTAAAGAAAAAGTATCACTTTAAATAAAGTGATACTTATAATATTCCATGGGTTTCATCTTCTACTTCAATTAGTTTAAGTATTTCGTTAGTAGTAGTAAATCCTGCGACTACTTTGAATAAGCCATCTTGTAACATTGTAATAACATCTCTACTATAAACAAGACTTCTAAGTTCGTCTTTTCTTATACCAGCACTTATGGCATCTCTAACTTCTTGATTAATTAGAAGTACTTCTTGAATGGCAATTCTACCTTTATATCCATGATTACAATAGTTACAACCATTTGGATTAGCATCAAATATTTCATTAATATCAAGTCCTAGTACGGCTTTGAAAAGATTCTTTTCGGTTACAGTGACTGCTCTTTTTTGTTTACAATGATCACATAGTTTAACTGCTAGTTTTTGTGATACGATACCTGTAAGAGCAGATGCAAGTAGATATCTTTCAACATCCATATCAAGTAATCTTTCAATGGTATTAAGAGAGTTATTTGTATGTATGGTAGATAATACTAGGTGTCCTGTGATAGAGGCTCTAACTGCTATTTGGGCTGTTTCTGAGTCTCTTATCTCACCAATCATAATAACATTAGGGTCTTGTCTTAAGATACTTCTAAGTACTGTTGCAAAGTCAAGACCAATATCACTATTAACTTGTACTTGGTTAACACCTTTAATATCCATTTCTACAGGGTCTTCTACTGTTATTAGGTTAGTTCCTTCAACATTAAGTTTTTGTAAGAATGAATATAGGGTAGTTGATTTACCAGTACCAGTAGCACCAGTAACAAGTATAATACCATTAGGGAAACTAAGCATCTTTAATACTTTATTATAATTGGTTTCATTAAAGTATAAATATTCAATACCTTTTAGGCTCATAGAATAATCCATAACTCTTATAACGATTTTTTCACCTTTTTTAGTAGGTAGTGAAGATACTCTGAGGTCTAAATCTTTTCCATTTAGGTTATCTTTAATGGCACCATCTTGTGGAAGTCTAGTTTCAGTAATATTCATACCAGCCATAATTTTTATTCTTGTTGTGACATTCTGTTTGATATCAAGTGGTAGAAAGGCATAATTTCGAAGTTCTCCATCTATTCTAAATCTAACTAAAATACCATCATCAGTAGGGTCAAAGTGTAAATCACTTGCTCCAGAGTCAATAGCGGTAATAATTAGAGTATTAACGGCATTAACAACGGGCATCTTAGTAAAATCAGTATTATTAATAAGATGATAATTGTTTTTCTTAATAACAGGTTTAGCTGCTCCTATTAAATGGGTAGATTCATTTTGATTATTATTAACTTGATTATTAGCACCTTGGTTATTTGAATTTTTATTATTATTCTGATTGTTAGTGCTAGTAGAATTATTATTACTAGTTTGGTTATTATTTTGTTTATTGTTTTGGTTGCTATTAGCTTGATTATTTTTAGGAAAATTATTATTAAGATTCCAATTACTACTAGGAGTTCTACTATTAAGACTATTATTTAAATTATTATTAGAATTAGTTTTTTGATTAGGATTAGTAGTTTCCTCCTGCATTTTTTGTTTGTCTTTCTTACTAGCCATCTTTTTCCCTCTTTTCTTTTTCTTCTTACTTGCTTTTATTCTATTAATATTATATAATATAATTAGTTAAATAGCAAGAGTAAAATAGTAAAGGAGATAATTTTATGAGAATTAATAGGAAAGGTTTTATGTTAGCAGAAGTAGTAGTAGTTTCTGTTATAGTATGTGTCTGTTTAGTGACTTTAGCAACTGGTATAGCAAGGGTATCTAAAGCATATGATACAAGAAATAGATATTATGATGTTAATGCTTTATATATGGCTGAAAAGGCTAATTTATATTTAATTGAGGATGGTAATATTAATAATTTAATCAATAATGGTTCTTCCATAAAAGTAAATAATGATAACCTTAATAATATAATTAGCTTTTATAAAAGTGCTGATTCTGGTAGTACAACAAATATTTATTTTTCTAAATATGGTAAAAGTAATATAGAAAACTTAAAAGGAGCAGGTGACAAACAAACATATAAAGATTTTATAGATTATTTGGGTGGTCATTTAGATTTTGATGATGAAGATAAAGATTATACATATATATTAGTTTCTGAAATATGTAATTCAGAGAATGACTGCTACTACTATGGGTTAAAGGTGAAATAATATGAAAAGATTAAATAGAAAAGGATATTTAACAATAGAAATAATACTTGGTGCTACGATTGCTTTTGCTATAGCATTCTTTTTAATGGAAATAACTACTAAAATGGTAAGTGATACAGAAGATACTTATCGTGATACAGAAGTTGCTACAGATAGTGCTTTAATCATAAGTGGAGTAAAGGATCAAATAGAAAATAGAGTAAATGATAATGGTGGGAATCTTAAAATTACGAGTATTTCTTGTGACAATAATGTTTGTATTATTAAATATAATGATAATAACGATGGTGAATTATCTATTAATGGTAGTAAAGTTGTCTTTAAAGTTAACAATGTAACACAATATTATAAACAATTAGATAATAGTTTAACTGATATTAAATTGACTAGTAGTTTTAATAGTGAAATAAATGATGATAATAAGAGTAATGTTTATTTTAAAGTTACGGGTAAAAATATATTTTTAGATAAAGATTATAGCATTGTTATACCAATTGATAATATGGAAATAGTAGAACCTGAAAAACCAAAAGAACCTGATTTTGAAGATCCTAATGATCCTCCTAGTGAACCAGAAGATCCGAATTCTTTAGTTATAAGCTGTCCTACTAAAAATCCTGGAGGTAATCTTCCTAGTCTTTATACTGATGCTGATGTTAATAATAATGATTGGACTAATACCTATGGAACAGGTAAAGTTAGTATAACAGTTACTGCTACTAGTGGAAAAATTGTTAAAGTTTATTATTTTAACTATTCTAGATATCAAGATAATTATGTTAATTCTCCAGTTGTTCTTAAAAATGATCAGGATGCTCCAACTGATGCTTCAGCAACATTTAAAATTGAAGATGCTGACACTAATACGATTAGAGTTTTTGCTGTTGATACAAATAATAATACGGTATCTAAGGAATGTGTTACGAATGTTGATACTATAGAACCATATACTCCTACTATTCATTTGATGAAGGATACAAAAGGTTATTATGCAAATTTTAAAACTTCTGGTAAGCCTGATTATATTTCTCTTACAGAAAATACTTGCTGTTATGTTGTATATGGTGATGGAGCAAGAATTTGCAAGGACATTACTATTACTGATACAAGTGATACAGAATGTTATATTAAATATAGTACCTCCTCTGAAGATGGATTTAGAGGCTGGTGTGATGATAAACTAGGTAATACTAAAAGGGATGGCTTAAGTGAATGGTATTCTTATAAATGGGTTTTTTATAAAAATAATACATATGTTGGAACCTGTGATAGTAAGTTAAGTAAAAGTTTGACGGATACAAAATGGATAAATACGGGAACAGGATGTAGTGGCAATGTTTCTTATGATAAAATGGAATTTACTGCTACTGATGTTGCTGGTAATGTGTCTCCTAAATTGACTTTTTATAGAAATAGATAGAATGATTATGTTAGGCAATATATTTTGTTTTGGTTGTAGGGATGAATATTAAAATAAGATTATTACTAAATTATATATTTTTATATTTTCTTCTGAATGTTAAATTTATTTTACTAATGTAATTTATCTTTCAGGTCATAATAAATTAATGCTTATCTTATCAATAATAAAATATAAGATAAAATACATATTTTAGTCGTAAGAATTGAGGGTGAAATGATATGAAAAGATTAAATAAAAAAGGATATTTAACAATAGAAATAATATTAGGAGCTACTATTGCTTTTGCTATAGCATTCTTTTTAATGGAAATAACTACTAAAATGGTAAGTGATACAGAAGATACTTATCGTGATACTGTAGTTACTACTGATAGTGCATTAATAATAAGTGGTATTAAAGATAATATTGAAAATAATAAAGATGGTATAAATAAAGTTAAATGTACTAATAATAAATGTACTATTAGTTATAATGATAAAAATACTGGTGTTTTAGTATTAAATCTAGATGATAAAACTATACATTATGAAATGACAAAACCAGGTGATAGTAATAAATATGATGTCTATGATAGAAAATTAGATAGTAGTTTAAGTGATGTCACTCTAAGTAGTAGTATTAGTGGAGAAGTAACAATAGACTCTAATATATATTTTAAAATTAGTGGTAAGAATATATATACTAAAAAAGTATATAACATTATTATTCCTATAGATAATTTAAAAAAAGATGATGTTTGTAATATTCCATCGGTAGGTGGTTCTGTAAGATTAGTAGATTATATTAAAGACTTATACTCAAGAGGTGAGAAAAAAGTAGTAACAAATAATGGAATAGAATATAACACAGTAGAATGTTTAGGACTTATAAATGATAGATTAGGTGGGACTACTACGGATTATGATGATGGAAATATAAGATATTATGGAGAAAACCCAAATAATTATATATATTTTAATTGTGATGATTATTCTAATCAAACAGATTCTACTTGTGAAAAATGAAGAATAATAGGTGTGTTTGATGATAAAGTAAAGATAATGAGAAATAGTAGTATAGGAGACTATTCTTTTGATAATAGTAATAGCTTACCATTGGGAATGGGTTCAAGTAATTGGGCAACTTCGAGATTGATGAAAATGTTAAATGCTGTTTCAGGTACAGCAGGGTTAGGAGATGGATTATATTGGAATAGGCAAAAAGGAACTTGTTATACAACTACAAATTTTCAAATAGAGGTTGCTAATCAGACGACAACTTGTGATATGTCTACTATTGGTCTTAAAAATGATGTGACAAAGTCAAAAATATCTGAAGCAACATATTATTTAAGGGGCGAAGATGGTGAAGCTGGTGGTAGTCTTTTTGCTAATCAGATGTATCAAGTTGAAAGAACAACTGGTAGGGTTTATTCTGGAAGACCAACAACTTGGGTAGGAAAAATTGCTTTACCTTATCCAAGTGATTATGCATATGCAATAGATTTTAATAAAAGTACGGGAAGTATGAATTCCTATGGGGATGTAGGTATTTTTAGATATAATTGGATGCGTCAAATTCTGGTTGGAACTGCTGTAGCAGATGGAGGATACAAAGCATGGCTTTTAACACCAAATCCAAATAATGGAGAAGGAATGTGGTTTATTTCTTCTTGGGGTTCAATATGGCATCCAGATTTATATCCTTGTTCTAATGCTGCTGTTGTGCCAACACTTTATTTAGATTCTTGGACTGGAATATATGATGGAAATGGTACTTCTGATAATCCATACAAGTTGCCTACACCTTAATAAAATTAAAACTTAATTATAAATATAATTCGACAAAATATATAAATAAATAGGTATATACTATTATTGGTGATGAGATGAAAAATAAACTAAAGAAAATAGTAATGCCTATTTTTTTATCTGTATTATGTGGATTTTTATGTGGTAGATTAATGTTTAGTGTATATGAAGAAAAGGGGAGTACTGTGTTAGATGCTAATATAATATATTTACTGGAAGATACAACTTATAATAATTATGAAGAAATGAAAGCAAGTACAATAAGTACAAATTATATATATTATGAAGATGATGGGAAATATAATGTAGTAGTGGCACTTACTAGAAATTATGATAATATAGAAAAAATAAAGGAAACATATAATAAAGAATTAAAAATAAATAAGTATTTAATTAATGATAAAGAAATAATAAATAAAATAGAAGAGTATGATAATAAGTTAAGTGAAACAGATGATAAGGAAGAAATAAAAAAAATAATAATAAATATGATAAATGTTTATAAAGATAAAGATGATGTAAAAATGGCTAAAATTAGTTGACTTTTTAGATATTTTAATATAAAATTATATATGTAGCAACGGAGTAGTACTCAAGAGGCTGAAGAGGTGCCCCTGCTAAGGGTATAGAGTGGGAAACTGCTGCGAGGGTTCAAATCCCTCCTACTCCGCCATAATAGAAAGTAAAAAATCTTGATTTCTTACAATAGATATTAAGATTTTTTTATTTGGATATCTATAAGTTAGAAAGTTTACACGTATAATATAATTATGTGATTTTTTCACATATATTAGAAACTCTTTTCTTTT